>JAAFJT010000037.1 GCA_013298955.1 Chitinophagales bacterium | reverse complement strand
ATTTTTTTGCGTGTTTAAAAAAGCGTGCCAAAAAGAAAGGTATGTAAACACCTAATAGCGTGTTGATAGTCAATGACTTATCAACACGCTATATTTTTTAATTTAAAACAAAATGTCGGGATACCAGGATTCGAACCTGGGACCCCCTGCTCCCAAAGCAGGTACGCTAACCGGACTGCGCTACATCCCGAAATTGACTTTTACTTAGAAAAAGGCGGTGAAAGAGGGATTCGAACCCTCGGTACAGTTTCCCGTACGTCAGTTTAGCAAACTGGTGGTTTAAACCGCTCACCCATTTCACCATTGTGATTATGAGTCGCCTTAGTTTCTTAAAGCGGTGCAAAGATATAACGCTTTTTACAACGGTGCAAGTTTTTTTTACATTTTTTTTAAAAAAAAATAAAAAAAATGTAAAATCGTGTTGTAAGTTATTGAGTAAAGATAAAATATGTTAAAAAAGGCGTTTTAAAAAGACCCTTTGGAGAGCGATGTGTTTATTTTTTTTGATTTTTTGCAAAAAATCAAAAAAAATAAACACATCGCTCTCCAACTATTTCATTTGTAATACATCCACCGAAATATTGGTCGATTTATGTTTGTAATTATATGTAATTTTGTGGTTACTTTCACAACGATTCAATTTTATTATCATGAAAAAAATTCATATTATCGCATTGATTGCGATTGCAGGCGGGATTACCTTGTTAAGTACAGCAACAGGTGATTTTGCGACGTATGCGTCTTTCAAAGAAGCGGCTCAATCGGGCGCACTCGTGAAGGTCGCAGGGCAACTTTCCAAAGACAAACCGATGGATTATGACCCGCAAAAAAATCCTGATGCGTTTTCGTTTTACCTCAAAGATAAGGATGGAACGGAACAAAAAGTCATCTTGAAAAAGGCAAAACCACAGGATTTTGAGCTTTCGGAGCAAGTTGTTTGTACAGGCGAGATGAAAAATGGCACTTTTGTCGCCAACGACGTGTTGATGAAATGTCCATCCAAGTATAAGGACGAGGAAATATACATGAAAAAAAATTAATCATTCTTACTCGTAAAAAGAATGTGTAACCACTTCGTATTATACGTTGCGTTGGGTGGTTTTGGATACAATTGGTTATACATTCTTAAAAAACAATCATTTTACAATGAATTACATTGGCGAAAACCTTTTGCCCGGTCAAATTGGTCATTTTTGTATTGTATTGAGTTTTGTGGCGGCACTTTTCTCCGCAATCGCGTACTATTTTGCGACACAACAGCGCGCCGAACCAGTGGCTTATGCGGCTTGGCGCAAACTCGGACGAATCGGTTTTTTAACACATACGATTAGTGTATTGACGGTCATCGGGATGGTTTTTTATGTGATGACCACGAAAAAATTTGAATATTTTTATGCGCACTCGCATACGGATACGGAGTTGCCTTTTCGATATATTTTTGCCGCTTTTTGGGAAGGACAGGAGGGGAGTTTTCTCCTTTGGATGTTTTGGCATGTGTTTTTAGGCTGCATTTTGCTATGGCGCGGGCGCGAATGGGAAACTTCAACGCTGGCTGTCCTCAGTAGCATCCAATTTTTTCTCGGAAGTATGTTGTTGGGGCTTTATTTTGGCGTTGGCGAACACCTCATCAAATGGGGTAGCAATCCGCTTTTGCTCCTCCGCGATACGCAACCGAATGCTCCTATTTTCAAACAAGCGGATTATTTAGCCAAAATTGCCGCTTCTGCAAAAGGGTTGAACCCATTATTGCAAAATTATTGGATGACGATTCATCCGCCGACCTTGTTTTTGGGTTTTGCTTCGACTTCAATTCCTTTTTGTTTTGCGATTGCCGGACTTTGGACACGGCGTTACACCGAATGGTTGCGTCCTTCGTTGTCATGGACGTTGTTTTCAACCGCGATTTTGGGAACGGGCATCTTGATGGGTGGGGCTTGGGCGTATGAAGCGTTGAGTTTTGGCGGTTATTGGGCTTGGGATCCTGTTGAAAATATGTCGTTAGTGCCTTGGTTGGTGTTGATTGCGGGTTTGCACACGCATTTGGTGGCAAATGCAACAGGTTATTCCATAAAAGCCACTTTTTTATTTTATATTTTGACCTTTTTATTGGTCGTTTATTCCACTTTTTTGACGAGAAGCGGAATTTTGGGCGATACTTCGGTACACGCTTTTTCAGAAATTGGTTTAGAATGGCAATTAGTCCTTTTTCAAGGGTTCTTTTTGGCAATGGGTTTAGGCGCGTTTTGGAAACACCGCAACTTTATCCCCGCACCTGCCACCGAAGAAACGACTTCGAGCAAAGAATTTTGGATGTTTATTGGTGCATTAGTGTTGATGATGTCAGTGGTTTTAATCACTTTTACGACTTCGATTCCTGTTTATAACAAGGTATTTGCGTTTTTTGGTAAAACATTTGGTTTTAAAGCACCGAGTTTTACCTCCCCTGTCGAACCTGTGGCGCATTACAATAAATATCAATTGTGGATTGGCGTATTCATCGGTTTATTATCGGGCGGAACGCAATTTTTGCGTTTCAAAAGTTTGAATTTTGATAGTTATCAAAAAACATTGTATAAACATTTGATAATCAATTTGTTGATTGCAGGTGGTTTGACGGCATTGGCGGCAACTTGGATTGATGCAAGTGCTTGGCAATATATTTTGTTGTTGTTTTCGGGCATTTTTACCATTGTGTCAAATTTGGATTATGTGATTTTCTTTTTACGCGGACATTTGAAACAAGCGGCATCTGTGTTTTCGCATGTTGGTTTTGGGTTGATGATTATCGGGATTTTGGCTTCAGGTTTGAATAAACATTGGGTTTCCAAAAACCGATTTATCATGGATGGGATGACGAATGCCAAAGAGGAGCAAATGAATAAAAACATTTTGTTGCTCAAAGGGAAGGCAATGCCGATGATGGATGGTTATGAAGTGACCTATACGGGCGATACGACCTTTGGGCATACCCGCGAATTTAAAGTTTTGTTTCGCAAGAAAGACGCGAAATTTGAAAAAGTATTGGATTCCTTTACGTTAAAACCGTATATTTTATGGAATAAAGGGTTTGAAAAAATCGCTTCTACGAATCCGCAAACGGAACATTATTGGAATCAAGATGTGTTTACACACATTGCTGCGTTGCCGCCGTCGGAGCAAGACCCTAAAATCCGCGCTCAGGAAGAAGCTGCTTTGAAATATGAAAAGGCACAATTGGTTCAAAATCAATCTTTAACGTATCAAGGTTGGAGTATTTTATTAGAAAAAGTCAATTTTTATCGCCCGAATGATGGGGGATTGGCGGTTGGTTTGAAACTAAAAGTGTCGAAAGGGGATAGCCTTTTTTCCGCAGAACCGTTGATAATGCAGCAAGATGGACACCTCAATAATGTGCCTGCGACGGTCAATGAATTGGGTTTTCGATTCAAAATGACAGATGATTTTTTTGAAAAACTATTTCCATCGGAGACTCGTTTGAACTATAAAACATATAGTTTTAAAATAAATGATTCTGTGAGTGTCGGCAAACATAAAGTGCGTTTTACTGGTTTTGGGCAAAATCCAGTGCATCCGAATTACAAAAAAGAGGAAGGCGATATGGCATTTAGTGCGAAACTGTCTGTAAATGAGCAAGTTGCACAACCTTTATATGTGATTCGGGGCAATAATCCATTGACTTTGAAAGATGGGATTCCAGATTTAGGTTTGCATTTTTCCATTCAAAAAATTGACCCTGTAACCCAAAATGTTTATATCGACATCGCGCAAGATGTGCCGCAAGGACAACGTGTTTTGCCATTTGCTATCGCAGATAAAGCACCGCGCAATGATTATATCGTTTTGGAAGCGATTGTTTTTCCCGGTATTAACTATTTTTGGATAGGTTCAATCATGATGATGTTTGGTTTGGGGATGAGTATGATTCGGCGGATGTGGGCTTGAATTTCGGTGCTATAAGGTGGATGTATGTACGAATTTTTACGGAATTTTTACGGATTTTGGTTACAACAATCCGTAAAAATCCCGTAAAAATCCATTCATCCACTTCTTGCCCTTCATTCCAGATTCAAAATTACACTTTGGGCAATTGAATCGTAAAAGTAGTGCCTGCACCTGCAACGGATTTTTTGACAAAAATCTGTCCCGCATGATAATCTTCAATAATGCGTTTCGCTAATGAAAGCCCTAAACCCCAGCCGCGTTTTTTAGTCGTATAACCGGGTTGAAAAATCGTTTTAAACTTATTAGCAGGAATCCCTTTGCCGGTATCCGAAATATCAATCGTTATAAAACGCGCCGTTTCCGAAACGGTTGCCGTGATTTTGCCCGCCCCTGTTTCCATCGCATCTAAGGCATTGCGCAATAGGTTTTCAACCACCCAATCAAACAAATGATTGTTTATTTTAACATATAAAGGGTTGTCTAAATCCATTTTAGGAAAATCGTACTTCACTTTTCGTGGAGAGCGTTTTTGCATATAATCCCGAATGCGCTCTAAGGCTGCTCGAACATCCACTTGAATCAAGTCGGGTGCAGACCCAATTTTAGAAAATCGATCTGCCACTAATTCCAATCGACTGACATCTTTTTCAAGTTCGACGACAATTTCTTGGGTATTTTCATCGCCTTCATGCGTCGTTTTCAATAAATCCAACCAAGCTAAAATCGCCGTTATCGGCGTACCGAGTTGATGCGCCGTTTCTTTTGCCATCCCAACCCAAACTTGATTTTGTTCCGACCGCCGCGCCGTGCTAAACGCCGCGTAACCAAACGCGATAAAAGAAGCTATCAATATCAATTGAAACAACGGATAAAACTGTAAAAGCGTCAAAATCGTTGAATCCTTGTAAAATATATATTGTACAATTTTGTCATCTATTTTAATTGTAATCGGTGGATACCCATTTTGGCGCATTGCCTTTAATTCATTTTGAGCGAAAAGGGTATCTTGCGCAGTATGCAGACCAAGGCTGTCCAATTTTTTTGAAAAATTGAGAGCATCTTGCAATACGAATTGTTCATCAGTGAGGATGACAGGAATATTATGATTGCTTTTACCAATGTCAGAAATAAACAATTTAATGTTTTCTGGTAATTCATTATCCATAATTGGAATGATTTCGGCACTGCGCCGAAATAAATCCATGCGATTACGCTCCTCAATCCTAAGTTTATTGACCAGATAATGGGTATAAATCATCGAAAGGAGGATAATCAGCAAACCAGCTCCTGCTAAATACCATTTCCACCGCGATTTTTTTTCGTAAATATCAGACATTTTTTAACTTTTTGATAACATCCATAACGCGGGATTCCCTTTTTTTGGTATCAATAAAGTTATTTAGTTTTAAAAGAAAAAATAAGTAGTTGAACTCAAACGTGCGTCAAGTTTGAAACTTGACGCACGTTAAGTTGCTGATTTTCAATTCAAAATCAACCTTCTGAAGTACTCAATTTCCGTTTTTCCACAATCAATCTTGGGACACCGCCATTGAAAGAACCGATTCAAAAGGTCGGCGAGGTTGCAACCTCGCCGACCTTGATTCGATACGAATGCGCTGATTATCAATTATTTACGTTTTGATAGTTTATTTCGACTCAACTTGGTTTTTAATTGACTTACGCTTTAAAATGGGTTATAGGAGAAAGCACTACACTTTTGAGGACGCTATTTTATTGGTCGAATTGCCAAATTCACCATAAGTAACACCGTCAGGATAGGCTACTTTGATATTATGTTTGACAAAAGCATCAATCAATGCTTTTCGGGCAGAAAAATTGGTACTCCAATAATTTTCTTTTGCCACCGCAAAATCAACACTCATTTGAATACAATGCGGTTGAAAATCGGCAAGTGCGAAGGAAGGCGCATTCGGAATCGTTGAAACGGTGCTTAATGCCTCTGTTGCAACGCGCATCACTTTATCCAAATCCTCATTAAAAGGAATGCGCACCGTCACCGAAAGTCCGCGCATTGCGGATAAAGACATATTTTGAATCGTACCATTCATCACCACACTATTCGGGATAATCACAACCGATTGGTCTGCGAGTTTCAAAACGGTGTGAAATATCTGAATTTCCTTCACCGTTGACCAAAAACCTTGAATTTTGACTTCATCACCGACTTTAAAAGGGCGAAACATCAAAATTAAAACGCCTGAGGCGAAATTACTCAAGTTGCCTTGCAATGCCAAGCCGACTGCAAAACCCATTGCCGCAATAATGCCGACAAAAGAAGTCGTCTGAATCCCGAGAATGCCCGCGATACTGATTACTAAAAGGACTTTTAACCCAATGTTGAAAATAGAACTTAAAAAAGTCTCGACTTCTGGACTATTCAAATCCGATTTCTCAAACCATTTGATGAGCCAAGCAGTGACGCGATTTATAAGCGTCCAACCAAGAAAGAGGACAATCGTAGCGAGTAAGACTTTAGGCGCGTAAGCAATGCCTAATTTTAAGAGTTGGTCTATATAGACCTTGAAATGTTCCATACGTGATTTTGGTAAATGTAGAGTTTTTATTTCGCCTATACGGATTTTTGGCGAAACAATATAAGGTTTCATTAAAAGCAGCTTTGCTTTTAATGATTAAAGTGGCGAAAGTAACCTACCCAAAAGAGTTGTACAATAGTCAATTAAGCTATTATGCTGGTAATCAGAAGCATTCACCTCATTTAAAAGGAAAAATAACAAAAAAAAATTGATTTTTTAGCTTTAAAATAAAGGAATTGCTATATCTTTACAGCCATTTAGGAACGAATCACAATTCAACTTCAGCAATTTCCGCTTTGGAAAATTTTTGAAATAGAATGCTTATGATTTCAAGGAATTGAAGGAATTTTTCAGTTGAAAAGCACCAATCGTAACTCAAAATATCCTTTTTATCCTTCAATCATAAGCATTCTATTTCAAAAATTTCCATAGCGGAAATTGCTGATACAACTTGTAGCAATTGCATTTTCACGTTATAAAAGATTGATTTTCAATCTTTAAGATTCAATGCCAATCCCAATAAACAAGTCAATCACTCTATAAACCAAACTTACAAATTTAGGCTTCAAATGAAAATGGTCTATCAAAATTCAATGATGAACCCTGTTTATGATGAAACAGCCGTTCCTCTAAATAAGCACATTTTGCAAAATGTAATTTACATGAATGCATTTTCGGACAATGAAAATTCTGTTAAAATTATTTTTGACCCAATTAATTTTAAAATATTAAGTATTTCAAATTATGTGGAATCCTTTTGGGGTTATACAACTGCCGAAATGTTAGATATGAATCTACTTTCAATGATTAACCCTTTTAAAGACGATGCGCCATCCACACTGCCCCTTTTTCTGAAATGGTTTAAGTATTCTATTTCAGTCGTTGCGAACCAGTTGGCAAATGCCCAAATCAGCTGTTGCGGACTTCAAATCAAGCACAAACAAGGATATTCCATACGCGTTTTGGTTCGATACAAGAAATTGGAATACCTTCCGAATGAGTTGCTGAAAACAGCAGTTATCACCGTAAACAATATTTCACACTTGATGAAAGAATCTTTTTATTGGGGACGGCTGGTTTCCGAAGGGCATCAACAATATTTTATTTCAAAAAATAATCATTATTTAGCACAAGATATTGTTTCGGTTCGTGAAAAAGAAGTTTTATATTTGCTTGCACAAGGTTTGAGTTCTAAGGAGATTTCAAATAGGCTTTTTATTAGTCCGCATACGGTTGACCATCATCGGCGCAATATGCTGATGCGAACTGGCTTGCGCGATACAACTGCCCTTTTGCAGATTATGCACATGATTGGGTTGTAAATCGGTGTTAAGTAATTGGACAGAAATAAGCTCAAAATAGGATTTGCACCTAAAATTTCGTAAATTTTTCAAATTTACGAAATTTGTTGCGCAAAATAGGATTTGCGCCACAAATTTCGTAAATTTGAAAAATTTACGAAATTTGTGGGTAAGAGACAGCTCCAAACATTGTTGTCGATTTTAACTTCAACTACTTATTGGAACGCGTTCCAATGGTATCCTTATTCGATTTCCCAAATATCGCCCCATAAGCGATTCCCCCCATCGACATAGACGGTTTCGCCCGTAATATATTTGGCATAAGCCAAAAAAAGTGTCAATTCGGCAACTTCGCCCACCGTTCCAAGTCGTTTCATGGGGATTTTGGCACTCACGCCTTTCAACATCGCAGGCGGATAATTTTCCAAACCAGACGATTGAATAATGCCCGGTGCCACACAATTGAGTCGAATCCCACGATTTGCCCATTCGACTGCCAGCGTTTGAGTCAAATTCATCACGCCCGCCCGCGCCGCGCCTGAATGCACCATCCCTGGTGTACCTCGAAAATTATTCAAAACGATGTTGACAACCGAACCCGATTGTTGTTTTAAAAAAAACTTTTTTGCCATCGTTTGTATCAAAAACCAAGTTCCGTTGAGGTTCGTATTGACCACCGCATTCCAGCCATTGAGCGAAATCGCTTCCGCAGGTGCGGGAAATTGCCCACCTGCATTGTTGATTAAAATGTCCAATTTGCCCGATTCGGCAGCAATCGTATCGGCTAATTGAGCCACATTTTCAGGTTGCCGAATGTCCAAAACAAAGGCTTTGACATTCCCAAGCGGGTGCAACGTGAGCATTGCCTGTTCCAATCGCTCTTTTTTGCGCGAAGCAATGTAAACCGTCGCGCCACAAGCCAAAAATTGACGGGCAATCTCGTAGCCAATCCCGCTACCGCCGCCTGTCACTAAGACCGTTTGATTTTTAAATAGATTTTTTTCAAACATAATTATTTTCAACACAAAAGTTACAAATGACAAAGTAACGCATAAAAAAGAATATGGTGTGATACAATTGGAACACGGATGACGCGGATTTAGCGAATTTACACGGATTTTTTTTGATTTTGCATGGGTTCTAATCATAAATTTAAAAAAAATCCGTGTAAGTAACGCATAAAAAAGAATATGGTGTGATACAATTGGAACACGGATGACGCGGATTTAGCGAATTTACACGGATTTTTTTTGATTTTGCATGGGTTCTAATCATAAATTTAAAAAAAATCCGTGTCATCCGCGTTTCAATAGTATAACATAATACAAAAAAAGCTGATACGAGTGTATCAGCTTCAGCTATCCTTAAAAATTATTCCACAATCAAAAATTATCTTTGAACTGCCACAGGCATATTTTCATCATGTTTCCCGCTAAGACTCGGCGTTTGTGCGCCTGCGGTATATTTCATCACATGCTTCGTCACATAATCTGAAATTTCCTTAATTGTGACGATTTTATTTTTGTCTGCATCCGCTTCGCCTTTCAAGCCTTTAATCAAAAAATGGCTGAACACGCCCGACCGCAAACCTTGGTCTTCCAATGAAAATTCCTCGCCTTTGGAGGACATAAACAATGCCAAACCACCTGTCGATTCGTTAAAAGCACTGTAATAATTCTGCAAAACGTTGTTTAAACCTTGTTTCGCGCCCTTAAATGCCAATAAAGAACCCGAATGACACGCATCTGCATAACAAATTTTATGTTTGGCTTGGCTCTCCTCCATGATTTTCCGCACTTCGGAATGCAACAATTTATTGTTAAAACCATCATAATCAATCGGCAAAAACGAGCCTTCCAAGCCATGTCCCGAAAAGTAAAACACAATTACGTCATTTTCATCCGCCCGCAACAAGGTTTGACGCATCGCATTTAAAATATTCAATCGGGTCGCATCTTCGTCAATCAAGACCTTGACTTGATTATCAGGCAACGCGCCGCCTTCTGGACTTTTCAAAAAAGCATAATATTGATACGCATCATCATCCGAATATTTCAACATTTGCATTGAAGTATAACGACTTACGCCCACTACAATTGCCCAGATTTTCACCGCAGGGTCTTTATCCACCGTCACAGGATTGCCCGACATGCCTTTGTCTTTCGATGCCAATACGCCTTTCGGTTGACCGTATTCCCAAATCGCACCCAAAACCCGCCCAGTCGTATAGTACATCACCCCTTCCCCATGCGGCGCGTGTTTTGCCCACCGACCTTCATAACGGTCGCCATTCACATAATGACAAACGCCTTCGCCTTCGGGCTGCCCTTCTGAAAAACCGCCCACATAACGACTCCCATCCGAATACATAAATTGACCGCGACCTGATTTACAATACGCTGAATTACAATCTTTTAGCGTTTCACTCACCGCAGGATTTGCCAACTGAACCCCATTTTCCCACAAAGTCATTGCCACCGTTCCATTCGCTTGCGTGACGCGCACTTCGCCATTCAACAAATTGTTAGACCACATCCCACTCCGCGTCTCGCCTGACGGATAAGCCATTGCGCCTTGTCCATCAAATTTGCCCGCTTTGAAACTGCCTTCATAACGTTCCCCATTTTTGAAAAAATATTTCCCTTGACCATGCGGCATATCCATTTCCCAACCGCCAATATAACGATGACCTGTTGCAAAAAGCATCGTGCCTTCCCCTGAGATGCGATTTTTTTTGAAAGTGCCAATATACGTATTACCATTTGCATAGATATAAGTGCCATTGCCTTCTCGTGCATTTGCAGCCCAATCCCCGTCATAGACATTGCCATTCGGCAAGGAAACTTTCCCTTTACCGTGCATCATGCCATTCGCAAACGCGCCCACATACTTGCTGCCGCCATCGAACAAAAAAGTACCTTTTCCATTTTGGCAATCGCCTTCGAGACATTGCGCTTGGACGGAGGTAACAAAAAGAACACCCATTGAAAGACTATTGAACCAGTTCCGCATCATCACAGGTAATTATTTTAAGGGTTAATCAGAAGATAGGTCTGAAAAATAATGTATTGTTTTTATCAATAAAAGCCGAATATTTTTTTGCAAAATTCGTTATAGTTTGCGTCAAAATTGTTTCGGAAGCGGTTTTTACCGCTTTTTATATTCAACCCAAATATAAGGCTATTGTTGTCTTATTTGGACTTAATGAGATGTTAAAGGACACTTTTTTAACAAAAAATTATTAACGTCGTTAATTAGTTGTACTTAGAATTTTAAATCCAAGTTCAAAAAAAGTGTAAATTTGCAACATAATTTATCTTATTGCATAGCTTTATCATTACAAATGAAACAAATTATTATCGTAACCGCTTTTTTTTTAAGCCTCCAAAGCAATTTCGCTCAAACAACGGCACAAGTATTTGGCGTTATCACCGAAGTTGGTACGCATCAACCGTTGGAACGAGTGGTGGTAGGTATTAAAGAAAATAATCAATCGGTCGAAACCAATGCCGCCGGAGAATATGGTATCGCCGTGCCGACAGGTAGGAAATGGACGCTGATTTGCTTCAAAACGGGCTATAAAACGGCGGAAATGGTACTCGAACCCCTCAAAAATGGGGTTCAACGACAGATTGATGTCGAATTAGCGGCAACAAGCTCTATTCAAACCGTGACGATTCGAGATAGAAAGTTGGAAAATGGCGGGATGGTGCGCGAAGATGTTAAAAATTTCAAAATGTTACCAACCACTACTGCCAACTTGGAAAGTGTCTTGCCACACATCGCGCTCGGTACGAATGCAGGAACGGGTGGCGAGTTGAGTTCGCAATATCAAGTGCGTGGTGGAAATTATGATGAAAATTTAGTATATGTAAATGATTTTGAAATCTATCGTCCTCAATTGATTAGAGCAGGACAACAAGAAGGTTTGACTTTTGCGAATCCAGATTTGATGCGCGATTTATCGTTTTCATCGGGCGGTTTTGAAGCGCGGTATGGCGATAAATTGTCCTCTGTTTTGGACATCAAATATAAACGAGCCGATTCTACGCGTTGGTCAATTGCAGGTAGTTTTTTGGGTGGTTCGGCGCATTTGGAAGGGAGTGCCAAATTAGATACGCTTGGTTATCGGAAGTTTCGATATTTAATTGGGGCAAGATACAAGACGACCCGTTATTTATTGGGTTCATTGGATACGAAAGGCGAATATGTCCCGAATTTTGGAGATATTCAAGCCTATTTGACCTATGATTTAAATCGAGATTGGCAAATCGGCGTTTTGGGCAATTTCAATAGCAGCGTTTATGGTTTTGTACCGATTTCGCGTTCTACGGCGGCGGGTTTGATTAATTATGCGTTCCAAGCAACGACTGCTTTTCGTGGACAAGAACGCGACGGTTTTACAAATGGTATGGGCGGCGTTTCGCTCACCTACCTGCCTGACCGACGCAGAAATCCTTATTTTTTAAAATTCTTAGCGGCGCATTTTCAAAGTGCGGAAACAGAAGGCATTGATATTATCGGAGATTATAGATTAGACCAAATTGAAATCAATCTGGGTAGTGACCGTTCTGGTCAATCCGTTGCGAAATTGGGAGAAGGGACGCAACATCAATATGTTAGAAATTATTTGCATTCGCAAGTTTCCAATATCGAACATAAAGGCGGTTACGAATTGCAAATTCACAGTGGCAAAACGCATTTTTTTCAATGGAGTGTTAAATTTCAACATGAAGATATTTATGATAAAATCAATGAATGGGAGCGATTGGATTCTGCTTTGTATTCCCTACCGTTTAAAGATTCGGTTTTGTTGTTGAAAAACGTTTTAAAAACGCAAAATTCATTGATTTCCAATCGCGCAAGTGGTTATTTTCAAGATACTTACACTTTACGAAAAGATAGTATTGGTGAATTGCAAATCACAGGCGGCGTGCGTGCAACGTTTTGGGATTTAAACAAAGAGTTGGTTATTTCGCCGCGTTTGCAGTTGGCTTATAAACCATTGAATTGGGAAAAAGACATTTCGTTTCGGTTGGCGGGCGGCATGTATGCGCAACCTGCTTTTTATCGAGAATTGCGCGGGACGGATGGGGTTGTCAATCCAAATGTGTTGGCGCAGAAATCCGCACATGTGGTGGGCGGGTTGACTTATGACTTTTTCATGGGTGCAAAACGGCGCGTTCCATTTCGATTGATTACCGAATTTTATTATAAAAAAATGTGGGATTTAGTTTCCTATGATGTTGATAATGTGCGTGTTAGATATTCAGGAAAAAATGATGCGACAGGTTATGTAGTGGGTTGGGACACGCGAATTAATGGCGAATTTGTGCCAGGAGCAGAGTCTTGGATAAACATTTCGTTCTTACGAGCGCGGGAAAATTTGAATGGCATCCAACATTTAAGTCGTTTATCAGGCGATACAATTCCAACAATTTTGGCAAATGTGCCGCGTCCGACTGACCGTTTTTTGACGCTTTCCATCTTTTTCCAAGATTATTTGCCGAAAAATAAACATTTTAAAATGAATTTGAATACGACGATTGGGACGGGATTGCCTTTTGGTTTTCCGGGTAATAACGTCGTTTATCGCAATAATTTTCGATTTCAACCCTATCATCGGGTCGATATAGGTTTTTCCTATTTGATGTGGGATAAAAGTTGGTTGGAACGCAAACCGCATCATCCCTTGCGTTTTACGCGGAACACATGGGCAAGTTTAGAAATATTTAACTTAATGGAAGTCAGCAATGAAGCCTCTAAAACGTGGTTAAAATCCATCTATGGACAACAATATGCCATCCCAAATTATTTGACATCGCGGCGGATTAATCTGCGGTTGCGGATGGATTTTTAGACTTGGATTCTTTAGATTTATTGGATTCTTTGGATTGTTATATACTTTGCGTCGGTTGGTTTTGGGTACAATTGGAACGCGGATGACGCGGATTGGGCGGATTCGCACGGATTTTTTTTAAAATTCAGTGCAAAATTCAGGAAAAATCCGTGAAAATTCGCCTAATCCGTGTCATCCGCGTTCCAATTGTACCCAAAACCAACCGACGCAAAGTATATAACAATCTAAAGAATCCAAGTCTAAAAATCCAAGTTTTTTTTATCATTTCGCAACAAGAACACATATAGTTTTCTATATTTGTTGCGAATTTGATTGTTCATATCTTAAAATGAAGTACGCGATGCACCTTTTTTCCGAATTTCCACCCGCAAGCAAAGCCGATTGGATGGCTAAAATTCAAAAAGATTTGAAAGGCAAATCTATCAACGATTTGTTTTATAATGTAAATGATTTACAAATTTCGCCCTTCTTGTCCAAACAAGATTTGGTCGAAACGATTGCGCCCTTAACGCTCGGACGGGAGCGCAATGATTGGGATATTAATGAAAATATTCCCGTACAAAATGATTTTAAAGTGGCTAATGCATTGGCTTTAAAGGCTTTATCGGGCGGCGCAACCGCTTTATGTTTTGAAATGGAAACGTTCCCGAGTGCAACGAATATCGCCCTTTTGCTAAAAGATATTGAATTGGATTATATTCAAACCGCTTTCTCAGAAAAAACGCGGAATCAAAATCCATTGCCTTTTTTGAAAAATTTAAAACAATATATTGAAAAAATGGGCAAAAATCCCGTCGAAATACGCGGTTCTGTCCATTATGACCCGTTTGCAGATGGGCGCAAAGACATCAAAACGGCAAGTGAATTAATCATTTGGGCAACCACTCATTTGCCAAAATTCAAAGTGATTACGGTGCAAATGTTGCCCAAAATGGATGTTTTAGATTCATTGACGCACCTTTTGAAAACAGGCATCACTTATTTAGATAAAATTTCAGAACGCTCCATTGATATAGCAACGGTTGCACATACGATGCAATTTTCAATAGAAATTGGAACGCGCTTTTTCATAGATATTGCAAAAATCAGAACGTTTAAACTATTGTGGGGCAATGTTTTAGCAAGTTATGGGGTCGAGCCACAATTGCCATTTATCCTTGCGCATACACAGAATGAACCCAATGTAGCGCAACCGCATACGCCTAAAATTCAAGCTGCAACCCAAGCGATGGCAGCCGTCATTGGCGGGGTGCAAATCTTGACCGTTACGCCTTCGGATGCCTTTTCGGATGGAAGGCATAGCGAAAGCAGTGATTTTAATCGGCGCATTGCTCGAAATGTACAACATTTATTGCAAGCAGAATCGGGTTTTGGACATGTGATAGACCCCGCAGCAGGCAGTTATTTTGTAGAAACCTTGACACAACAATTTTGTACTACGATTTGGGCATCCATTTAAGTTATTCGGAGTCGGGAAATCAATTTCCCGACTCCGAAATAAATATAAATATTTCAATTTTTGTTATATTTTGCAATCAAAGTGATATTTTTACAGTTTCAAGATTACAAAAAAAAATATCACAAGCAGCATGAAAAATTTATTTTTATTCAATTTATTGTTAGTCAATCATTTATTGTTGGCACAACCCATTCCAGCATTTGTGGGCGCGGAAGGTTTTGGGGCGGAAACGATTACAGGTGGGCGCGGCGGGCAAGTCCTTTTTGTGACCAATCTCAATTGTTCTGGTGCAGGTTCACTCAATGATGCGTTGAAAATACCCGGCTCTAAATACATTTTGTTTAAAGTGAGTGGCATTATTGATTGCGCGGCGGAAGTGGTAGAAGGCGATTGTTACATTGCAGGACAAACTTCTCCTGGGGGCATCATCGTCCGCAACTTGATTTTAGACAGTTGGTATCATCCCGAAAGGCATCCTAACAATGTAATTGTACGCCATTTGAGTTGTCGTCCGTATGAAACGGGGTTTAGAGCCGCTTCGGGTTGGTTGGATGGAGACGCTTTGCGCTTAGATGGGGCGAAAAATGTGGTGATAGACCATTGCACTTTCACCCATGCGACCGATGAAAGTGTTCAGATTTCGCGGAGTAGCAATATCATTATTCAAAACAGTTTGTTGGCTGAAAGTATTGGTGAGCATTATGAGCAAGGCGGCATGTCCTTGAATTATTCAGTAGCGGGCAAAAGGCAAGATTCTATTTCAATTCATCATAATATGTGGAATCGAATCGGCGGCAAAATGCCCGAAATTAGCGGTGCATTGAGTAAAGAACGTCCTGACGACAAAGATTGTATGAACAACCCATTAAACATAGAATTATCTTATAATTTATTTTGGGATATTCCAACCCATATTACCTATAATTCAAGTATCAATCCTGCCGAACCAGAACAAGCGGATTATGGTTTAAATGCCAATTTTTTAAATAATTATGCAGTAGGGCGGGCGAGTTATAATGGTGGAATGTTTCACAATCATCTTTTAGATGTGTATAAAAATAATTTGTTTACACAAGGCAATCGGATGGAACAGTTTTCACAGTATGCTGATTATCAATTATTTACCTGTTGTAATGATTTTGCAGAAGAAGGCAATCATCCCAATAAACAAACAGGTACTGCCAATATTTTGAAAGAACGGCACCCCTTTCCAATGATTACACCTACTCCAACAGATTCGATAAAAATCTATTTATTAAGTCAAGTGGGCGCGTTCAATGCGTTTAGCACCGAGAGAAGAGACCCTTTAACCCGCCGACTTTTGGCTCCCGTTTTGGCGGGCAAGCCTGATGCCAATTTGATAGATGGGTCTGATTATTACAAAGATGCATTTCAATTGGATTTTAAAACGCCGCCGCCGCCGCCGCTTGACACGGACGCAGACGGGATGCCCGATGAATGGGAAATCAAATACGGCTTAGACCACACTACGCCTGACCATAATGGGATGATTTTGAGCATGCGCCTGACGGGTTATGGGACTTATACCAATTTGGAGTGTTATTTGAATCAATTGGCTGCGTCCTTAGTGAAGTAAGTCAAAATAATTATGAGGTTAGACAATTATTATAAACCGTTGATTATTAAACCTTTGGAGGGTTTTAAACCCTCCAAAGGTGGTTTTGTTGAATTAAAAAAATCAAACAAAATCACGACCTTTGTGTTGTTATAATGCCTTAAATTAGGGCGAGCGTTTTGAATTTAAAAAAAATATTAAATCGTAAATTGATATGTATTACCCAATTCATTTAACAGCTCCGATGAGCCAAGAATTGACCGATGCTGGTTTTGAAAGCCTGCATACGCCCGAAGCCGTGAGTGCGGTGTTAGAAAGCAGCAAAGGAACTGTATTAATGGTTGTCAATTCGGTTTGTGGTTGTGCGGCGCGGAATGCACGCCCTGCGGCGATTCACACGGTGCAAAATGCTGGCAAGTTGCCTGATAAATTAGTGACCGTTTTTGCAGGCGTTGATTTGGCGGCGACTCAAAAAGCACGCGATTATATGTTGCCTTATCCGCCGAGTTCGCCTTCGATGGCATTATTCAAAGATGGCAATTTGGTTCATTTCATTGAAAGACACCACATTGAAGGGCGCAATGCTGCTTCGATTGCCGCTAATTTGAAAATGGCATTAGAAGAATATTGTTAATATGTTTCTCGCAGCTTGTGCAGATTTTTTAATGTTAAAACAAATCTGCGCAAGCTGCGGGAAAAATAATAAGTAGTTAATTTCAAATAATTGACAATAACGTTTGGAGGGTTTGAAACCCTCCAAACGTTATACTGTGTTGAAAATCAGCATTTTAGCAATCATTCTTTTTTGTCGATTTTTTAACTTCAACGACTTTAAAAATCAAATGCGATGTACCTTGCCCCTTTGAATTACGACCGTTTTTTTAAGCGTGTGTTCTCCCATGACCACATTGCGAAACGTTTTTTAGAAGATTTCCTTCAAGTCAAAATTGAAGAATTTCAAAGATTACCCGAAGAAAATCGGGTGACAGACGATGCAGCGAAGGTCATTTTTGATTATCGCTGTAAGATTAATGGTCAATACGTCACGATTGATATGCAGCAATGGTATAAAACCGACGTTGTAAGGCGATTTTATTTGTATCACGCCGTCAATACGGTGTTACAAATGGAGAGCATGCAAAATAAAACGGTTTTTATGAAATCTGGTCTTAATATTACGGTCAAAGATTATCAAGATTTGGCTCCCGTTTTGACCGTTATTTGGATGGTAGATGACATTTTGCATTTTAAAAATGAAAATTATGTCACCTATAAATTATTGCCCGAAGCGGTTGAAGTGTTTTTAGCAGATAATATCCTCTGGAATCTTAAAACCGTGACCAAACAAACCTTGAAACCGTTGTTAGAAAAACGAAAACAAATTCTGAAAATTATGCAAAATAAGCATAAAGATTTGGAATTTATGGGTAAAAATAAAATTTACTTTTTATTTCAACACAATATTGTCAAAAGCCAAGAAATTAAACCGTATCGACGCTGGTTCGATTTTGCAGAACGCACGCGCAATGAAAATAATATAGAAGCTGATTTTGAAAGTTATACGGCTGACCCTGTATTTGCAGACATCATTCGCATCATCAATCGGCAAAAATTGACGGAAGAAGATTTTAGTTACATTGAATCCGAAGCCAAACATGCGGAACAAATACAGCGATTTATTGACGGAGAGCAGAAAAAAGGGAGAGTCGAAGGGAGGCTCGAAGGTATCGAAGAGGGTAGAATTGAAGGAAAAATTGAAGGAAAAATTGAAGTAGCTCAAGTTTTGAAGAAACAAGGGATTTTATTTGAAATTATTGCGTTATCAACGGGTCTAAGTGTCGCAGAAATTGAGCAATTATGATTGTTTATAGTGGAAATTTTTGAAATAGGATGCGTATGATTTCAAAGATTAGAAGGATGTTTTCGCTTGAAGAGCAAAGGAAAACTTAAAAAAATCCTTGGAATCCTTCCAATCATATGCATCCTATTTCAAGAATTTTACAAAGCGGAAATTGCAAAACGAAACGTTTCATGTCCAAAATTCAAGATAAAGAACTCGGTTTCGGCACCGTCGAGCAACGACAACGCCGTTTAATGACCAAAGAAGGCAATTATAATTACATTCGTTTCGGATTGCCGTTCAATGAAACGTTTCATATCTATCAATTCTTAATACAAATCAGTTGGAAACGCTTTTTTTTACTGGTTTTACTCTGGTATCTGCTCGTAAATGTCTTGTTTACAGGCTTGTATTACCTGATTTGCCCAAGTCATCTGACAGGAATGGTCTTCAATAGCGAATCCGAACGGTTTATGGAAATCTTTTTTTTCAGTTCCCAAACGCTCACAACCGTTGGTTACGGACGCATTAATCCTTCAGGTTGGTCGGCGGGATTGATTTCATCCTTGGAATCCTTGTTTGGATTATTGAGTTTTGCGTTGGTAACAGGATTGTTGTACGGGCGTTTTTCCAAACCTTCGCCGCGCATCAAATTCAGCGAACAAGCCTTGATTGCACCGTATCAAGATAAGACGGCGTTCATGTTGCGCATCGCTAATCAATTGGAAAGCAATATTTTAGATGTTAAAGCGCAAATTAGTTTGAGTATCAGCGAAAATGGGAGTCGAAAATTCTATGCGTTATCACTTGAAAGAGAATCGGTTGTGTTTTTTCCATCGAATTGGACTTTGGTGCATCCGATTGATGCGAATAGTCCATTATATGGTCTTGATGAAGCGGGTTTGCGACAAGTTGACCCCGAATTTTTAATTTTTATACAAGGTTTTGATGATACATTTTATCAAAATATTCATGCAAAAATGTCTTATACGATGGCGGAAATTTTTTACGGCGGTAAATTTGTAAAAATTACGGCTTTGAATGAGGATGGTTATCCAACTGTAGATTTAGGTGCGTTAAGTCATTTTGAAAAAATCGGATTGAAAAAAAATTGAAACACTTTGGACTATTTTTGAAATAGGATGCTAATGATTGTAAAGATTTTTCAGTTCTAAGTAGTTGAAGTTAAAGAATCGACAAAAAAGAATGCTGACTAAAAGATTGATTTTCAAGATAGTATAACGTTTGGAGGGTTTCAAACCCTCCAAACGCTGTTGTCGATTATTTAACATTAACCACTTAATTTGCGTTATTCAACCGAAAATATCCTAAATCATCAGCATCCTATTTCTAACGATTTGTGCCAATATCAATACACCATGATTTTCAATGTTTTACGCATTTCATTAGTTTGAATGGTGACAAAATACGTTCCTTTTGCCCAATTAGAAACCGAAATTGCTTGCAACATTTCGTTTTTTAAATCGGATTTAAAAACGATTTTGCCTGCCACATCCGTTACTTGTAATTGCCCTGTTACAAGCCTGTCAAAACGAATAATCGTCGTTTCATCAGACGGATTTGGAAAAATATTTATTTTTAAATCATTGTTATTCAAATCATTGGTTTTCGTACAAAGCAATGGCTCTACCACCGTTCCGCGAAAAGGCAAGGTCGCCGTTGCCGTATCGCGTTGTGCAGAAATGGCAATCGCGCCTGTTTTGTAGGCAAATAAATCCATCAACAAAATATTGTCAATCTGCCAACCTGCGCCCGCATGACTCGTATCGGTCGCAAATCGAAAACGCAATAATATATCCTGATTGCGATACGCCGCCAAATCAATGTAAGTCGGTTGATAATTCGGGCTACTGCCCCAAAAGGCTTTGGTCGGCATGTCAAAAGTCCGTGCATCAATCTTGCCGCGATAGGGATTTTGAAACATTTTAGTACTCAAATCTTGCCAATTGCCCCCATTATCCGTCGAAATTTGTACAATTCCGCCATCATTTGCCACTTCTGTATCGTATTTGTGTTCAAAACGCAACACAGGATTCGCCGCAAGTACCCGTATCGGGGTAATCAATCGGCTCGCTACATCAAACACTCCTTTCAACGTTTGATATTGAATCGACAACGCATTTGAATTGTTAATGCCAACATTTTGTTTTATCTGAAACCCGTCTGCGGCATTGCCTTTGAGGATTTCCGATTGCCAACGCGTGTTTCCATTTTCAAAACGCTCCTCCAATTGTAACCCAGAACATTTGTTAAACGAGCTTAAAACGCGATACGTCAAATTCAAAGTGTCACCAATGTTTATATTTAAATTATTGAAAATAACAACATTACCATTCAAAGTGCCGCCCGAATTGGGAATATAAGTCGTATTTGTTGCCAACGTATCATACAAGGTGATGCCCGTAATATTGGAGCCTTTATGATTGATTAATTTTAAATTATAAACAATTTGTTGACCTGCTTGAATGGTTTGTGTAGCTGTTTTTTCCAATTTCAATCGCTTATCGCAATAGGGATACGGCTCAAAATTTTCTTGCCCATCTGCTGTTTTGGAGGCAAGACCTTGTTTTGCCTTGAAACCCAAACCGCGTTTTGCAAAAACAGCCCATATCAAACATTGGTGCGCACCCGAAAAATCGGCGCGGTCGGCTGCCAAAATCGCATCGCGCCCCTCCACAAAACCGGGATTGCAAGGTTGCAATTTCATTCCATCCATCACCAACCGCAAAGCCCGCCCATTGCCAGAATTGGTATTATTCAAATTCGCATCAAAACCATACATATCTATCATTTTCCAATACAAATCCCACAACATCGCCGCCCAAACCGTTCCAACCGCATGGATTTCAGGTTCTAAAATAATGTCATCATAGGTTAAAGGATTGATAGTCAAATCATTAGAATACGGATATTTCCGAATCCCTTTGCCATCAACGCCTTGTCTCGACACATATGTACCGATACCTCTGCGTTGCGCGGCGCGGTCAGTCGGTTTTGCCGTGACCGCTAATGCCAAAAAATCACTCCAACCTTCGCCCATTGATTCACCACTATTCGGCAGGCAACCGAAATTGCGCCCTGTCAATCGATTGGAAACCCCGTGCATAAATTCGTGTGCAATGATGCCATTGTCAAAATCCGAATCCAAATATTGAGGTTCATTCCGATTTTGCGTCGATTGGAATGTCACAGATAAGCCATTTCCAACACTATTTCGCAAACGGTCACAATCACTTTTTTTCAACATCACCGTTGGAATCGTCACTTGTGCGCCAAAACTACCGCTTGCCATTTGACTCACGGCATCGTCGTAATTGCAGATGACACAGCCGATTGCGCCCCGTTGTTGTGCATTCAACGCTTTATTGCCAAATTCACAAGTCCCGCGTTCAAAAAAAACAATTTTACCTAATACGTTGTTAATCAATTGATTACAACCATAATTGGGTGCTAATGAGCCATCATTTGCCCAAACCGTTTGTCCTGTAATGGGGTTTGCACCAATCGTTGCACCAAAACCTGCCACTCCCGTTTCATAATTGCCCGCCAAATTCGCGGGTGCCGTGACGCGTAAAGCGGTATCTTTGGTGCGCGTCCAGACAAACATCGCCATCACACCATTATCACCCTCCGCCGAAGGAATGAAATAAGCATTGTTTGCCGCCGACCTCAATCGCCCCGAAAGGGCGCGCGCCTTGATATAATCTTCGCCCGTACCCCGATTCGTATAATTTTTATCCTGAAAATTGCCTGCTTGTTCGTCAAAACCGTACTGATACGTTATATCGTGCAAGCGATTGACTTGATAAAAAAGGTTAATAATACCTGCATTTCGATTGGGAATGGGTTCCAAATTGGGGTCAAAAGGGGCATCAAATAACAAATTGGCACCACCATTTGGCTCAGGTTGAGAAATGCTATCTATACCAGCTTCATCTGCATAGGCATGTACATTATTGCCTTTTGTAATTTGAAATTCGGCTCCGACGATTCCATTGTTATCATGCCAACCATAGGGAGAAGCAACCGCATCCGCAGGATTGATTTCCAAATTGCGATTGCCATGTATAGGACTCTCAATCGGCAAGGGAAATACCCGATAAGAACCTGTATTTAACATTTTTTGTTTAAAATCAGGCACATCAAGTAAATTATTTTCAGACACTTTTTGTTTACAATCATCCAAACTTTTTTCAGTTGTAGGATGTTCAAACTGGCAATAAATAGTTTGATTCGTTTGATTTAGAAGCGTTCCATCCGTAGCATCTATGTTAAAAGACCACCTATCTTGCTGCCCGCGCTGCATACAAGTAATCTGCCAAACCAAGTAAATAGGTAATTTAGGATTGGATTCATCTTGAAAAAATTGCAATTGTGCTTTAATATTCTCCTGCCAATCTTTATTTTTTTCAAATACAATATGTTGATTATCAATTTGTTGCTTTATTTTCAAATCAATAATACTTGCCATACCCAATTTTTTTGCCGCTTTTTGAACCGCCCTTTCAGCCGTTATTACAGGTTTTGTAACGGTCACTTTGGTTGCCAAATCTGGGACGAAGCGATTCCCAACTTGTAAAATTTCCCCAGAAGGCAAGACGTGAATGTTTAAAACAGCTCCTGCCAATTCAATCCCTTCAACCGTTTGATTCCAAACAAAATGATTGACTCCATTGGCTTCTGTGCGATATTGACGCACTAATTGGGCATCTTGGACATCTTTATCCGTCCATTTAAACACTAATTGTTGTTTTTTCAACAATGTTTGAAGCGATTCATTTGGAGAAGTCTTGACAAGAGACGCGGTGGAAAAAGGAGTTGTCGGTTGTTGTCCATAGGCGAGACGGTTTTGCAAGCTCAAAAACACTAAAACACCTTGAAATAGCATGGTTTTGTAATGATACATTGGAAAGCGATTTTTACGGATTATAAAAAAGGTGGATATAAACGAAAAAAACAGGGCACCGAATCCATAAAGGAACGACACCCTGTATAACCCCAAAAAACCAAATGAAAACACTCTTTATATAAAAATCCTTTTTCAAAAGGATTGATAAATGGCTAACTAATTTAGTACAAAGCAGTTAAAAATATAAAATTGATGAATTAGATAAATCTGCTTTTAGATTTTTATTTTCAAACCACTTTCTGAACTGTTACGATATTGTGACGCACTTTTTTTAGGAAGTCACATTTTTCAAAAAAATACTTTTTTTAGTCCGCAAAAAAAACACTTTCATAACAATTCATGTTCACAAAACAAAGATACAAGCAAAGTGTTCATATTTCATAATTTTTATTCAAAAAAAATCAATATTTTGATATTTTTTTATTTTAATTTAAAATAAAAAAAATATTATTTCAAGCAACTATATTGTTAGAAAATCATTGTTGTTTTTTTTGTTTTTAAAAGCATTTAATTCGTATATTTAAAAACGTAATATTATTTATAATTCCTATTTTGGGTTTTATTTTCACCCTTTTAACAAAATACTTACATCTTTAAAAAACGGGTTTACAACAAACGGATTACATGTTAAACATTTTATTAACAAAGATTTACAAATCATTCAATAAAATATAAAAAGATAAAAAGAATATTTTTTATTTCGGCACGTTTTATGAATTGTATGGTGTGAAAACAGGTTATTGAAAAATAAAGCACTTGTTTTTTTGCATTATTCAAAATTTTAATAGTATATTTGTATTCAAAATCTAACAATTACCTTTTTAGGGGAAGTGATAGTTAAAATACGCATCTGTCACATTCCTATAAAAAAGCCTTATTTACCAAAACTGATTATTTAATCACTAAATCCTCCAAAATCTATGATCATTTTAGCAGCCCTTTGCATTGTCCTTATCGTTTTTGGTTCCGCCGCAACGTCCGAAACCAATGTTAGAACCACTGATATTAGAGTTCGTTGAGAACTGTATCGCGTCTTTTTTAAGTTTTAAAACCGCGTCAATAACTGGAACTTATTGATTTTAAATGATTTATCTCATGTATGATATGCTTACATTCGCGGTTTTTTACTGGTCATAACCTATTCCATCAACAAAAAACGCTGCTCGTGGAAGCAGCGTTTTTTATTTGCGCAAGGTAAATTGGAACGCGGATGACGCAGATAGGGCGGATTTTCGCGGATTTTTTAAGATTAAAAAAAAATCGCGAAAATCCGCCCTATCCGCGTTCCAATTCGCCCTATGCACGAACACGCATCTTATTGATTCTCAATATTTTAACCATCACACCATTCGCCGAATAGAAGCGAATTAAATACATGCCGTCAGGCAAATCGCCAATGCTGTATTTTGCTTCTTCGCTTGTTTTAAACGTGCGCACTTGCCGCCCAATCATATTATAAATAGCAATCGTTTCAACAATATCATTATCATCAATGATTGAAAAATGATCCACTACGGGATTCGGGTAAATCCGCAAATTAGATGCTTTATTCATCAAATCTTTCGTTCCAACAGGCGTATTGAAATAGTAAATGCAGGTAGAAGTATTGCTATTATTACCTACTTCTGTCACTTTTACTTCAATGACGGCTGCCCCAACCACCCGATTTGGGTAAATATGAACGTCCATTCGACCTTCTTCGCCCGCCGAAAGGGTCATATCGCGGGTACTGACGGAGGGTAAATAACATAAATTTTTATCACATATAGCAATATCCCAACCCATTGTAGCAGAACGGATTGTGCGTTCCCAACGAAAGGTTTTGCTACTTGCCGCGTTATTTTTAACCACTGTATGGGCAAAAACGTCTGCTGAATCCGCATGTACGGCTTTACTGGCAGGATTCGGCGAAATGGTCACATTTTGAGTTTGAGCTGTTTGAATACACAAAACGAGACATGCAAGAAAAGGTAAAAAATATTTCATTCAAATTAATTTTTTTTCAGTCAATAGTATAAGTTCAAATTTGATATAATGTTAACGCTTTATTCAAGTATTAGTCACAAAAAAAGAGGATTCCTTTTGCAAAGATAAGTATTTTAGGCTATGAAAAAATATCCTTTATCGAATATAAATGTTAAGCGTATCCCCCGGCTTCATTTTCGTCCATTGTTCAGGGGTGATAATACCGTTATCAATTCCAATTTGATAACCAGCCGATTCTTTATTGAAAAACATCTTACCCAATTTACCCAAATAATCACCTTGTTGATACGGATAGCGAATTTTTTTAACACAAGGCAGTTGTCGATTCAACGTATCAAATCGAAACTTCATCCATTCTAATTGATGCACTATTAACGCCAACGAATCCGATTTGCGCAGAAAATCGCGCTTCAAAACCATTGGTTTTTGATAAGCCCGCCATCCTAAAAACACTATTAAACCACTGAGTAGCCAATAATTGCGTTTTCGAGCGCGTTTCGCAATACTTTGTTCTTCCTTTTTTTTGAAAAGCGCGACTTCCCCTTCTAAGGCAAGTCGTTGTTTCAAAACCGTTTTAAACCGTGATTCAATCGTCTCGTGCATGTCCATTTGCAACAAATCTGTCCCGCATCTTGGACATATCGGCGTGTGCATAAGGGACACATTCGGTAATTGACAAATTGGACAATTCATAACTCATTGATTTATAATCTTTATTTCCCACCTGCTTTAAATAAAAAGGCTTTTTCATCTGCCGTCAGGTTGTCGTAACCGACTTGCTTTAATTTATCTAAAATCGCATTTAAACGATTTTCATAATCATCATCGCCTCTATTGCTGCCTTTGCTATCTTTCGCATCGCTTTTGGCAGTGGTTTGAGAACGCTCTTTTTCGCGCCGATAGGTCACTTTGGGTTCATATGGATTCGATTTTTTTGTAAACCAATTGGCAACATAATTGCCAATAGTGTAAATAAATTGTCCTAAATCTATTCCTTTCTGCAATTGTGTGACGAAAAACCAACCCAATGCTGCCCCGCCAAGGTGTGCAAATGAACCACCAGTGTTGTTGGTATTCTCGGCAATCGAAATGAAATTTAAAAAAACAGTCAAGGCTGCTAAGTATTTCAATTTGACAGGACCGATAAACAAAATATTGAATAAATAATCAGGGGCAACCGTTGCTGCCGCCGCCGTCATTGCCATCATTGCCGCAGACGCGCCCATGGCATACGACGGAATCCCTGCGGCGGCATAGGGCGAAAAATTGCGGACAAAGAAATAAACCATTAGACCAGCAAGTGTCCCCAATAAATACAGGGGCAGAACCCGCCGATTGCCCAACAAATCGCCCACAATCCGCCCAAACCAGTACAATCCAAGCATGTTCCAAAGAATATGCCCGAAATCTTCATGCAAAAAACCTGCCGTCAGCAAAACCCAAGGATGCGTCAAATCATGCCAAATGTTGCTGCTAAAACAGAAAAATTGCAAGATAGTCGTGTAAATTGGCTTCGGTCCTACTCCCGGCGTACTCAAAAATATTTTTATAATATTAATGAAAACCCAAATCGCACTGTTGATGATAATCAGGCGCGTCACCATATTGCCTTGCGAAAACTCGCGTTTAACGTCTTCCCAAATTGAACGAAACATATATTTTTTTTTATTTTTTATTTTTTTGAGACCATCCTAAAAGGATTATTAATCCAAAAAGAGCACCGCCCAAATGCGCCCAATGCGCTACCCCGTCATGCGCAGGGCGATACGCAACATGATAAATTTCAATCGCAATATACACCGTCACCATCAACCATGCAGGAAAAGATATCATAGGCAAAAAAATGATATTAAATTTTGTCTGTGGCATCAAAAAACCCAAAGCTGCCGTAATGCCGAAAATTGCTCCTGACGCGCCTACTAAACTGCCTTTCGATACCCAAAATTTATCCACCAGAGTCAAATTAGGATTATAATGAATATCATACCATTGCAACCCAATGTGCAATGCCAATGCACCAAAACCAGTCAATAAATAATAGATTAAAAATCGCTCTTGCCCCAATTCGGCTTCCACTAAGGGACCAAACATCAGCAAACCAAACATATTCACCATTAAATGATTGATATTTCCGTGCATGAACATATACGTGACGATTTGAACAGGCATAAAACCCACTTTTGTTTCGGCATGTATGGCAACATATTCCGCAAATTCAGCTTGCATCTCAGGCGCAAGGCTCGGCGGCGCAAAAGGATAGTGCATTGCAAGCATCGGCGCGAGTGTCGGCACTATCATCGTGACGACAAAATAAACCGCGATATTGAGCAACAATAGTTTTTTAACAACCTCTGTAAGGAATAAACCACCCATTTTGTTTATTTTTTAGTGTAATTACAATTCAAATTGTTTGTTTATGGTTTCTAAATCATACGTAACAAAACAATTACGCCCTGTCGGACTCTTAAAGGGCATCGAACAAGCGAATAATCGGTCAATTAATTCGCGCATTTCCACGATACTTAAAAAAGTGCCGCGTTTGATAGCCGATTGTCTTGCCATACTGCGGGCAATCCTTTCGGTCGCATTGAGGCGCAAATCCGTTTCGCGTTTGAATTGTTCGAGCAATGATTCGATGACTTTTTGTTCATTTTGCCCATTCCAATCCGCAGGAACGCCATGTACAATAAACGTCCCACCCCCAAATTCTTGAATATCAAAGCCTAACCGATTGATTTCGGGCAAAATATCTTTCAATAAAACAGCATCCGCCGTCGAAAAACGCAAGGTACGCGGAAATAAGATTTGTTGCACCCCGACATTGGTTTCCTCAATCGCATTTAAATATTTCTCATAAATAATGCGTTCAGAAGCCGCTTGTTGGTCTATCAGAATAAAACCAGATTTAATATGACTGACTATGTAACTGGCGTGAATCTGATACGGCTCCTTCATATTTTTGGAAAAAGAATGGTCTAAATCATCCAATTCACCCGAATTGCTGCCCGATTGTATCGGTTCAGGCGCGGATTGGGGCGCATTCCAAGCATCCTGAGTGGATTGAGATGGATTTTGCGACAAAGGCGCGTTCAAATTTTGATACAAACTTTCCCAATGTTGCAAATTCGACGCATCGCGCTCGGTCACTTCTTTTTTGAAACTCGTTCCCGGTTTTGACTCTTTTTTGACGGGCGGCGTTCCATTTTCGGTTGCTGCCTCTGTTCCGATTTCCAAAGTGGGAGCTGCTTCCGCAGGCGAAACGGTGGTTTGATGCGGTTGTTGATTTAAATATTTTTCAAAAAGACCAGAATCCTGATGAAAATCCAAAGACGGCGTAACTGCATTTTGACCTAACGCATGTCGTATCGCCACCTTTAAGTAATTGTAAATCAATCGTTCATCATCAAATTTAATTTCCTGTTTGGTCGGATGCACGTTGACATCGATGCGTGCAGGATTAATATCTAAAAAAATCATATAAAATGGAAACGCATCTTTTGGAATCAATTCCTCAAACGCCGAAACCACCGCATGATGCAAATACGAACTTTTAATAAAGCGATTATTGACAAAGAAAAATTGTTCACCGCGCGTTTTTTTCGCAAATTCGGGTTTCCCGACAAAACCGTTAATCCGAATCACCTCAATATCTTCATTGACAGGCACTAATTTTTTATTCGCGTCTTTGCCGAAAACGCCCACAATGCGTTGCCGCAAATTGCCCGGATGCAAGTGAAATAATTCCTGTCCATTGTGATGCAACGAAAAAAAGATTTCAGGATTGGCAAAAGCCACTCGTTCAAACTCATCTAAAATATGTCGCATCTCTACGGTGTTGCTTTTCAAGAAGTTACGACGCGCAGGCACATTATAAAACAAATTTTTAACCCTAAAATCCGTTCCCACAGGGGCTTGACAAAGCTCTTGCGCTTTCAATTCAAACCCTTCAATGACGATTCGAGTCGCCAATTCATCATTTTCACGACGCGTTCGCAACTCCACTTGCGCAATCGAGGCAATACTCGCCAACGCTTCCCCGCGAAAACCCATCGTTTTTAAGGCAAATAAATCTGCCGCCGTCTGGATTTTGGAGGTGGCATGGCGTTCAAAACACATGCGCGCATCCGTATCCGACATGCCGCAACCGTCGTCAATGACTTGAATCAAGGCTTTTCCCGCGTCCTTGACAATTAATTTAATATGTTTCGCCCCTGCATCGACACTGTTTTCCAACAATTCCTTGACCGCAGAGGCAGGTCGTTGAACCACTTCCCCTGCCGCAATCTGATTGGCAATCGAATCGGGCAATAAACGGATGACATCCGACATGTATATATTGGATTTTTTGGATTTCTTTTAATTTTAAACACAAAATTAACCTTTTTTGTGAAATTTGCTCATTTGAATTGGGTGCATAACAAATTTGGTAGTCGGGAAATTTATTTCCCGCGAATTGCGGGAAAACGAACCCGCCATACGCAATCAATTCATGCGGATATTTGACAATTTTCGGGTCTAAATTCCTTTGAATCATCAAATAATTGCCCCCGCTTGTTGATTTTGATGCGTATCTAAGGGACAGACAGGCAACAACTCCGTAGGAATGCATGGTCGAAACACCAATCAAGATTTCGACCCAATCGAAAATTTTCCTGTTTTTCGGTCAAAAACCAACGTCATTTTGGTATAACGCAAATTTTTTAAATACGAACAACCTGCAAAAGCCTGTGTTTTGCAAAACGAGCGCAAACTTTCGGGCATTAATTTCCCTGTAATCAGCATTCCTTTTTGGGGCAATTGCACATCGAAATTGAGTTGGCGCAAAGCCAATTCTTCGGTATCTTTGGACGCTTTCACGCGATTGGGTTCTACGAAAGTGCCAATGTAAATCATTGGTAATAAATGAGTTACCTCAATCAATGTATCTTTTTGAATATTAAACGTTTGCAAATATAATTCAGTCGCACCGCCGTCAGAGAAACTTTTTTTATAAACAACTACTGCTCCACCATCCTCTTTTTTAAATTTCGCCAACTGCACATGAATCGTGCCGCCGCCTGTCCCTGTGTCAAACCATTCTAAAAAACCATTTTTCGCATCCACTTTCACCGTAATTTTTTGGTCAACCGAACCCGTCGTTTCATAATGAAACCCTTTTCGCTTAATCGGGTTATCCGTCCCAATCGGCAATTCATTATAACATTGTAAAATATCTAATTGGCTCATTCCTAATGAAATAAAGGCAAAAAACAACCAAATTGTATAAATTATTTTTCTCATCTGAATTATGTTGAATGGTGAAAATTGAAATTATCGGCATGAAGATACAAAAAAACGTTGCAGGGTGGAAAACCTACAACGTTTTTTAACATCCGTTATCTGTGATGCTATTTTATTTTTTCACCATATCCATCAACGCTTTATCCGTCACTTGGACTTTATATTTGGCAGTCAAATCTTCTATCCATTTTTTTTCTAAAAAATCTTGGTAATCGGCAACCACATAACCGCGCGCTTCTTTCAAGGTTTTGCGCGTTTTCGGCAAGATTTTTTCGATTTTAATGAAATTCAAAGAATTATCTCTTTTATTTAACTCATTGGCACTCAATACGCCCGTTTTCCAAACCAACGCATCAACCGTTTTATTTTTGCCTTTTTCCGCTTTGTCCTCTTTGAACGCAACAATGTCTAACGCCCCTTTTTGATTGAATTTTTTCAAAACATCCGCAGGACTTTCCTTCGCAGCGTACTTCCGCAATGCGTCAATCTGCGTTTTGGCAGAATCTGCCAACGTATAATGAATTAAAACAGCGCGTTCATCCCACATATATTTGTCCTTGCGTTCTGCAAAAAACTTGTCTAAACCAACCGAATCCGTTGCCGCTTTATCCCAAACATTGATTTTAATCGCTTCAAACAACAAAATGCCTTCTTCATATTCGCGCATCAAGGCTTTGAAATCAGGATATTTTTTATCCAAAACTTGTTCCTCATACGCCATTGCCTGCCGATTGACAAATTCACCATACAATTTTTTGGCAGAAGCCGCCGCATTATCGCCGCCATTGACGCGTTGATTGCCATTTTCACTCATGTATTCGTAAAAATCGCCAATCGTTACCGTTTTATCAGTGCCAAACGTGAAAATCGGATTCGCATTGCGCGGTTCTGGCACTTTCCAAGTGAATTTCATAAAATTGCTATCCAAACCTGCAATCGCCTTTTCCAAACCACCTGCGGTTTCACCAAATTTATTTTCGCGTTTGATGCGTTCTAACATCGATTGTTTGGATAATTCATAACGTCCATCGCGTTGAATCCGACCTTTCAAACGCATTTTTTGTGCTTCAAAAGCCTCTGGCAACTTCCGAGAAACGCGTTTGATGATGTGCCAACCCAATGACGATTCAAAAGGTTTGCTAAAATCATGGTCTTTCCGCAAATCAAAAGCAACATCTTCAAAGTTTTTTTCATATCTTCCAATCCCGAAAAAGCCCAAATAGCCACCTCTCGGTGCCGAATACGCATCTTCCGAAACCACCCGCGCAATTTCATTGAAATCCGCGCCCGGTTGTTGCAACACTTTATGAAGACTATCAATGCGTGTTCTGGCATTTGTCTGTGCAACCCCATCTTTTGCCTTGCGAATCAAAATATGAGCTACTTCCATTTCCCCGCGTGCATCGCGCTTGTCATTGACCCGAATCAAATGCCAACCCAAAGGCGATTTGACAGGTTCAGACACTTTGCCCACTTCTGTATTGTACGCCGCCGACTCAATTTGGTAAAAACCATCGGGTAACATAGCCGTTACATAGCCAATCACGCCGCCCGATTCTTTGGAAGTCTTATCTTCGGAAGCCTCTTTCGCCAATTTAACAAAATCTTCGCCTTTGTCCAACCGAACTTTCACGGCTAAGATTTTTTTATAAGCCACTTCATCCGAATTATTTTTATCAACCACCGCCAGAATATGACTGATATTCACATCTTTTTGCATGCGATTGTACGATTCACGCACCAATTTATCGGTCACTTCGCGGTCGGTCAAGTAAGAATCTGCCAACTGACGGCGATAACCATTCAATTCTTCCTTCAACGCAGGAATCGTATCCAAGCGCATTTCCCGCGCCCGCGCCACTTTTAATTTGAATTTCGTGTATAATTCCAAATATTCTTTCAAAGATTTCTCAGAAAAATCGGCTTTATCACCATTCGTTTTGGCATAAATGTATTTAAATTCGGAAACATTGACAGGCGTGCCTTGCACGGTAAATAAAACAGGGTCGGTTTGTCCGAAAACGGGCAGACTCGCCGCCAAACCCGAAAAAATAGCTAAAACAGAGATTTTGTTACGAAAATTCATATCGTATGAGGTAAAATTAATTGTAGTAAACAAATTTTTGAAGTTTTGAAACGCAAATATACGTTAATTTAGTTTGTACGGCGGCGAAAATAGTGCCGCGTTTAGGGTTTGTTAGAAAATACCGCAATCGCTGTATGTTTCAAATGGCAATCCTTTTTGTATTTTTAAAACACATAGTTCACATAGGGGACATAGGACACATAGAGGGAAATATTTATAAATTCGGTTGCTTTTTGGATATAAGTAATTGGACAGAAATAAACTGTCAAAATGTAAATAATTGAAAATCAGCAAATTAACTTGACGCAAGTTTTGTGCGTTTAATTTAGTTCAGCTACTTAAACAATGAATTGAATCAAACGCCTCAACGCATATATAAACGTTTGCCCTATGTGAACTATGTCCCCTATGTCCCCTATGTGAACTATGTCCCCTATGTGAACTATGTGTTTTAAAAAGTATCCATGAAATTTTGATTTTACCCATTTTCTACGGACATTTGTATTGGCAAAACGCCTCTTAGTGCTTTTGCAATACAAATTATTAAAAAAATTATTATTATAAATGAAACCGCTTAAAATCATACTTGGGATTACAGGCAGTATTGCTGCTTACAAAATAGCTACATTAACACGCCTACTCATCAAATCGGGCGCGGAAGTGCAATGTTTGATGACCGAATCGGCAACGCAATTCATCACACCACTCACTCTTTCGACGTTGAGTAAACACCCTGTTTTGACTGAAATCATGTCGGAAAACGGTTGGAATAACCATGTAGAACTCGGTTTATGGGCAGATGCGATGCTTATCGCGCCATGTACCGCGACGACGATGGCGAAATTGGCGAATGGTTTGTGTGATAATATCGTGACGGCGGTGTATTTGTCGGCGCGTTGTCCTGTTTTTTTCGCACCCGCGATGGATTTGGACATGTGGAAACATCCTGCAACCCAACAAAATGTATTAAAATTACAATCGTATGGCAATCATTTAATACCTGTTGAACGCGGCGAATTGGCTTCAGGACTGGTTGGGGAGGGTCGCATGGCAGAACCTGAAACGATTTTCAATCATTTACAAGCGTTTTTAAAACAAAAATCAGATTTCATCGGGCGAAAAATACTCATCACGGCGGGTCCGACATACGAAGCGATGGATCCTGTGCGTTTCATTGGCAATCGTTCCTCTGGGAAAATGGGTATGGCGTTGGCTGAAACGTTGGCAAATCGCGGTGCGGAAGTGTTTTTGGTGTTAGGTCCGTGTGCTTTGAAAACGCAAGTAATTGGTATTCAAACGATTCGAGTAGAATCGGCACAACAAATGTATGAGGCTGCCCTCCAATTTTTTCCGAATTGTGATGCGGCTATTTTAGCGGCTGCGGTTGCCGATTATCGCCCTAAAACGGTTGCAATCGAAAAAATTAAGAAAAAATCGGATACATTAACCATTGAATTAGAACGCACCATGGATATTGCCGCCGCGTTAGGCAAACAAAAAACAGCGCAGCAACGTATTATCGGTTTTGCATTGGAAACGCATGATGAATTGGCAAATGCTTTATCGAAATTGAAGCGCAAAAATATGGATGCGATTGTTTTAAATTCGTTGAAAGACGCAGGCGCGGGATTTCAACATGATACCAATAAAATTACCATTGTTTTGGGTGAAAATCAAGTTCAAAAATTTGATTTGAAGGATAAAAAAACGGTTGCGGCGGATATTGCAGATACGTTGAAAATGATTTTGCCTTAAAATTAATTAAAAAATATTTTAATCACTAAAAAATTGAAAATCAATGGGATTTATAAGAGAGCCAGATGGTGTTGATTTACTTGTCTATCCTTCTAAATGGACCGAAGAAGATTTTGCGCTTATCAGTAAAGTGATTGCCCATCATAAAAAAACAGGCAAATTTCTTAAAATTGAGCCTGAACCTGAAAAACAGAAGCGGGTCCGAAAGAAAAAAAAGACCATCAAAACCGTTATAGACACGCCTATTCCAGAAGTGTCTAATTCATAAAATAGTTTAGTTGTTCACATGATTTTATTAAAAAAAATAATACCGATTCTATTGATAATCAATAGTTCACACTTGTTTGGACAAGAGTTGAATTTTACGGTGACGGTTGCCAATCCACAAGCAAGGGCGGTGGATCCCAAAGTTTTTAAATCTTTGGAAACCAGTATCCGCGATTTTTTCAATAATACAAAATGGACCGAAGACGTTTTTGAAACCCAAGAACGGCTTACTGGAAACATTTTGTTGACCATCAAGGAGGAGTTGAGTACCATTGCGTTTCGCGGCGAGTTGAGCATCACCGCCGCACGTCCTATCTATGGCAGCGACATCAGTACGCCCGTTTTGGTGTATTTGGATAAGGATTTTACGTTTGCGTATGAGCAATTTCAACCGTTGCAATACGCTAAAAATGTGTTTAGTGATAATTTGACGGCGGTTTTGTCTTATTATGCTTATTGCATTTTGGCGACTGATTATGATAGTTTTGCCTCTGGCGGCGGCGAACCGCATTGGCAATTGGCTCAGGATATTGCGAATACCGTCCCTTCCGATTACAAAGCGGAGTGGCAAGGGAAAAATTTGGGCAATACGACTCGTTACTGGCTCATGGAAAATGCTACAGCACCGCGTTTTCGAGCGTATAGACAGGCAATGTATGATTATCATCGATTGGGTTTAGACCTTGCTGGAACGAATGTGGAAAAATGTAAAGGCATTGTTTTGCAAACATTGGAAAAATTAAAAGAGGTGAATGACGTGTATCCCAATGCTTTATTAGTAAGGGTTTTTAGTAATACGAAAACATCTGAATTAATTGAAATTTTCAAAAATGCAGGACGCGAACAAAAACAACGCGTGATGCAAATTATGTCCAAATTAGACCCTGCCAATAGTGGGAAATTTGCGGTTTTGGGTTATTGATTGGAGTGTAGATAAATTGGAACGCGGATGACGCGGATTGGGCGAATTTTCACGGATTTTTTATTTTTTTTTGAAATAGGATGCTTATGATTCCAAGTATTTTAAGGATATTTTTAGTTGAAAAGTGCAAATTTTAACTAAAAATATCCTTAAAATACTTGGAATCATAAGCATCCTATTTCAAAAATTTCCGTGAAAATCCGCCCTATCCGCGTTCCAATTGTATCCGCACAAATACATTGCTAAATGCCGCATTCCCAGTCAAACTATCTATCATTTGTTCATCGGTCAAATCATTGACGCTCACGCCTGCGTGTTGTCGCGCCACATCCAATTGCACATTTGCCCGCCCATGCCCGTATCCATGCGGCATACACACGACTCCGCGCATCATATCCGTACTCCATTCGGCAGGCAACGAAACATTGCCAACCCGAGACGTTACAGATACAATTTGTTGATTATCAATATTTAACAAATGAGCATCTTCTGGATGTATCAATAAAGTACACCGATTTCGACCTCTCACCAATCGCGCTGAATTGTGCATCCATGAATTATTATCCCGCAAATGTCGCCGCCCGATAAGCGCGAATGGGTACTGAGTCGCCACCTCTTGATGTTGCAACCAAAATGCCCGAGCGCGTTCCAAATCTTGCACCAATAAAGCAGGCGCGAGTTGGATTTTTTTATCCTCTGTAAACAACCGTTCTGGTAAACAGGGAGTCAATGCGCCAAAATCAATCCCATGCGGTGCATCTCTAAGTTGTTGAAAATCAATGTTATAACGACCTTTTTTCAAACCATGATCCAACACTGCTTCTGGCGGCATGGGTTTGAAATCACCTGTTTCGCCTTTAAAAAGGTGTGCCAACTGTTGGAAAATTTCCCAATCGTATTTTGCACCTTCAGCTTTTGGAAAAAGGGGCGGACTGTATTTTGCGGTATTGCGAATCGCCAACACATGAAACGTAAGGTCATAATGTCCTATTTCAAGTCCAGTTGCGGGTGGCAAAATAATATGCGCATGTCGAGAACTTTCATTGATATAAATATCGATACTGACCATAAAATCCAAATTTTCAAGGGCAGTATCCATTTTTTGACCATTCGGAACGGATAAAACAGGGTTTCCACAACTCGTTATCAAGGCTCGAATCTGTCCTTCTCCACCTGTCAACATCTCATCCGCCATCGTCGCAACAGGCAATTCGCTCATAAATTCGGGCAAACCGCGTACTCGACTTTGCCAACGATTGAACAAACCACTTTTGCGGGCATGAACAATTTCAAACGCAGGCGCGGTAAACATCGCACCGCCCACCACATCAAGATTGCCCGTCAATACATTCAACGCATTGATAAGCCATTGACTCAATGTCCCAAAACCTTGCGTCGAAACGCCTACGCGTCCATAACAAACGGCAGTTTTTGCCGCCATGAAATCTTGCGCCAAACCGCGAATCGCTTCACTCGAAATCCCCGTTATCTCCGCAACCGACTCAGGTGAAAAATCAGCAACACAGGCTTTCAACGTGTCAATACCTTCCGTAAAAGCATTGTTTTTGCCTAATTTTACGCCATTTTCGGCAAAAACGGTGTGGATTAACGCCAAAAGGAGATACACATCCGCATTGGGACGAATGAAAAAATGGGTTGTTGCTTTTGCCGCCGTTTCGGTGCGGCGCGGGTCGATGACCACTACTTTGCCGCCGCGTTGCCGAATCGCTTGCAATCGATGCGCCACATCGGGTGCGGACATCATGCTGCCATTCGAGGCAATCGGATTGCCGCCCAAAATCAACCAAAAATCCGTACGGTCAATATCAGGAATGGGCAAAACCATGGGATGTCCAAACATTTGCCATGACACAAAATGATGCGGCAATTGGTCGGTCGAAGTCGCCGAAAACATGTTTTTCGTTTTCAATAAACGGAAAAAATTGCCTGAATTAAGGCTCGTTCCCCAATTGTGAATGGATGGATTGCCTTGATAAACACCTACGGCATTATTGCCATATTGGGTTTGAATACTTTTTAATTTGTCAACAATTTCTGTAAAGGCAGTTTCCCAACTAATTGATTCCCAAGAGGTTACACCGTCTTTGACGATACGGCGCATCGGTGTTTTGAGGCGATTGGGGTCTTGATAAATGTCTTTCAAACCAATCGCTTTGGGACAAATATGCCCGCGACTCAATGGGTCATGGACATCGCCCGTGATGCTGTGAATGGTTTGGTCGGTCACTTCGATTTTGAGTCCGCACATCGCTTCACACAAGTTGCAAGTTCTAAAATGAGTAGTCATAATTATGGTTGTAAAATTTTTGGATAAGCAACAAAGTCCTAAAATTACAAAAAAAAAGCAATTGGTTGAATATTTATTCAAAAATAACCGTAAATAAGAAAACGTTACTACTTTTGCACATAAAATAACGTTGGTTTTACAAGGTTATAGCGTTTTAACGACTGCATTCATTATTATCATCATCCATAACTCATTGACTATGAGACCTAAAATAACCCTATCGCTCTGCATCTGCGCGATTTTATGCGCCCAACAAATTGCGCAAGCTCAAAAAAGTCCGATTTATACGGATTATATTAACCTGTATAAAGACATCGCTATCCGCGAATTTCAACGCACAGGGGTTCCTGCAAGCATCACTTTGGCGCAAGCGGTGGTCGAGTCGGCTGCGGGTACGAGTGAATTGGCTTTGAATGCGAAAAATCATTTTGGCATCAAAGCGCGGAATAATTGGACGGGTGGGGTTTATTACCTCAAAGATGATGACCGCGATGCGCAAGGCAATATCGTCCCTTCGCCTTTTCGACAATATACATCTATTGAGGAGTCGTATCGAGACCATTCCGATTTTTTGAAAGCGAATAAGCGTTATGATATTTGTTTTGCGGTCACGCCGCCTACGGATTATCAGACTTGGGCGCGGAAATTATTGGAAGCAGGCTATGCTACTGCGCCGACTTACCCCGATTTGTTGATTTATGTGATTAATACGTATGAATTATATAAATTTGACTTAGGCGTGCAACCGAATATGACCGCAGACGCACAAGCACAAGGCGAAGTGCGACAAGGCGCGAATGGTATTATTTTTATCAATGATGTGAAAGCAATATATGTTTCCAATAATATGAGTTTGGAACAAGTTGCAGGACGGTATGATGTGCCTTTGGCGAAATTGAAAGCGTATAATGAAAATATGATTAATGTGCGTTCCGACCAACCTTTGAATAATGGACAAGTATTGTTTTTGCAACGCAAAAATCGCGCTTTTCACGGTCATACCAAATTTCATATTGTGAAACAAGGAGAACGCATGCGTGATATTGCGCAAAAATACGGCATTCGCTTGTATCGCCTCTACACGAAAAATGAAATGATAGAAGGAACCGAACCGGCGATTGGAGAACGATTGATTTTAAGACGCGGTTGGTTTGAAAGTTGGCAAACACCGCAGTTGCGCGATGCGTCTCAAGACCCTGCTAATTCGCCTGTTGCGCCGCCGGTAGTGCCGACCGTGCCTGCGGATGTGACGAATACAGGTGGTACTGGTACGCAAGGAACGCATAGTTCGGGTAGTGGTTTTCCAGCTTCGCCGAATGGCAATGGTACGAGTACCACAACGACGACTTATCCATCAGGAACGGTGGTTACGACGTATCCAGAGGCAACTACGACTCCTGTTACAACGTATCCAGACGCTTCTGCGACTCCATCGACCTCCACAACGACGACAAAACCTGCGCCTGTCCGTCCTGCAAGACCGACTTCAACGCCTGTAAAACCTGCAACGACCCCAACGACGGTATCCAAACCATCTCCACCCGCATCCGTGAAGCAACCTTCAACCGCATCAACGGTTCGACCTACTGCAACCGTGACGAAACCTGCGACAGCACCCGTGAAACCTGCAACGCCTGCGCCTTCCACAGTTGCAAGTACGCAAAATTATCACACCGTTGGACAAGGCGAGACGTTATATAGCATCTCGCGGAAATATGGTGTAACGGTTGATAATATTAAAAAATTAAATAATTTGACAACCAATAATATTAGCGTTGGTTTGAAATTGAAAGTGAAATAAAGTAATTTTTGAATCAAGAATAAAGGATTTTTAAGGAATTAAGGACGACCCCACAGAATCAAAAATTATTTTGATATAAAAAACAGTTTTTTGTTTTGTTGAAAATTGCAGCCAATTTTCAGAGTAAAAAAGGTACGTAGCACCGTGACATTGGTAGGTTTTTCTACAAATGTTACGGTGTGATGCACCTTTTTATTTTTTAAAATATTTTTAATTCCAAATTAAATTCTGTGGGTAATGGATAGGGTTGCAACCTCGCCGACCTTTAATTTTAAGACACTATAATTCGATCATCACGGCAACCATTGGATTCATCCTTTAAATTTTAAGCGCAAAATACGACAATATCAA
>JAAFJT010000036.1 GCA_013298955.1 Chitinophagales bacterium | reverse complement strand
TAAAAATATTTTTATGAGAAAATATCAATCTTGGTTGACTGTTTTTTTAGTTGCGGCTATTTTATTGATAATCAATGTTTTAGCTACTTTTTTCAATAAGCATATTGACCTAACCGAAGAAAAAAGATTTACTTTAACAACGCCTACGGTGACACAACTCCAAAATTTAGATGAAACGGTGTTCGTGCGTGTCTTGTTAGATGGCAAATTCCCCGCAGGTTTCAAGCGATTGCGCAGTGCAACACAGGAACTATTGTCGGATTTTCATAATATCAATCCCAAAATTGATTTTCAATTTGAAGACCCTGCACTTGGAACGGTCACGGAAATCAATGAACGGCGCAAAGCCTTAGCGGAAGTCGGCATTCGCCCCGTCAATTTGCGCTTGATGGATAATGACCAAAAAAGTGAACGACTCATCTATCCGTTTGCGATTGTGAATTATAAAAATCGCTCTATGACGGTCAATTTGCTCGAAAGTGATGTTCCCGGCATGCCGAAAGAGGTGATTTTGAACAATTCGGTCAGTTTATTGGAATATAAATTTTCCAACGCGATTCAAAAATTGTTGTCGAATGACAAACCTAACATTGTGTTTACGAAAGGACATGATGAATTAATCGCAGGTGAAACAGCCGATTTGGAACAAAATCTACGACAATTTTACGATACAGGGCGCATTGATTTGGATTCCGTCTATACATTGCCCGCGAATAAACGCGGTGATTCGCTCATGGGTGCGAAAATCGATGTTTTGATTGTTGCCAAACCGAAAAAAGCGTTTTCTGAAAAACATAAATTTTTGATTGACCAATATGTGATGAATGGCGGCAAGGTGATTTGGTTGATTGATAAATTGAATGCTTCGACGGATGCGATGCAGCAAACGGGTAAACAAATCCCTGTCGAATACCCCTTAAACCTTGAAGACCAATTTTTTAAATATGGTTTTAAAATTAATTCCAATTTAGTTGCGGATATGCAGTGCGGCAAAATTGAGTTAGCCATTGGACGAGAAGGCAATGTGGATCAGCGGGAAAAATTTCGTTGGTATTACCTCCCTGTGGTTGCACCCAATTCGACGCATCCTGTCGTGAAAGGGTTGAGTGCCATGCAATTACAATATCCATCTAACATTGATACCACATCTCGGGTGAAAACGCCTTTGACCCGACAAGTCTTATTGCGTTCTTCGGCGAACAGCCGTTTGCAATTTGCGCCAACTGAATTGACATTTGACATTTTGCGGTATCAACAACAGGAACAAGCCGAGAAATTCAATCAAGGCAATCAGCCTTTGGCGTTGATGTTGGAAGGACAATTTCCATCGTTGTACGAAAATCGCGTGACCCAAGAAATGTCCGCAGGTTTGCAACAATTAAAAACGGAATTTAAACCAAGCAGCGTTTCAACTAAAATGTTGGTAGTTGCAGATGGCGATATTGCCCGCAATGAATTTGACCCAAAAACAAATAAAATTTTGCCATTGGGTTATTCCAAAATAGAAAATTTCAGATTTGCCAATAAAGATTTTTTATTAAACGCCATTGAATACATGTCGGATGATAAAGGCATCATTCAAGCGCGTACCAAAGATATTAAATTGCGGATGTTGGACGCGGTGCGAGCCAAGAAACATGCTTTATTTTATCAATGTGTGAATATTGTTTTGCCTTTAGCAATGTTGGGGATTTTTGGGTTGATATACTTTTGGTGGCGGCGGCGGCGTTTTGCTATTTGAATCCTCTCTTTTGAGAATGGTGATACAATTGGAGCGCGGATGACGCGGATTGGGCAGATTTTCGCGGATTTTTTTATTTTTATACAAAATTATACGTAGTTAAGTCGTTCAAGTTAAATAACCTATCCAAAAGGTCGGTTGCAACCTCGCCGACCTTTTGGATAGGTTATTTAACTTGAACGACTTAATTGGTAGTCAACACACCTACTTTTGTAAAAAATAAATAAAATTTTGTATAAAAATAAAAAATCCGCGAAAATCCGCCCAATCCGCGTCATCCGCGTTCCAATTGTATCCGCATTTCCAAAATTAAAATCATAAATAATTGAAATTCAATATGTTGCGAATACTCATCATTGGTTTGCTCTGCACGTCTGTCGCAAAAGCTCAAATTGCGCCGCCTATTTTGCGGTGCATCAAGCAAGATACGTTGCTTTGGACTCCGCCTGTCAACGCGTGTGGGGCTTTTGTCAGTCATTTGATTTACTATTCGCGCAATATTGCGGGTCCCTACACGATTTTATCAACCGTCAATAATCCGACTCAAAATAAATATTTTTTTAATAACGTATTGGGCGGTGCATGGTATTTTTACATGGAAAGCAATTTCAATTGCCCCAATCTCGCTCGCCGACAATCGGATACAGTTACGAATTTTCCGCCAAGTATTACGCCGATTTCAGCGGTTTCGGTCTTGACGGGCAATCAAGTGGAGATTCGGTGGCGGCGCAATACATCTCCACAAGTTGCTGGATATATTATTTATCGCAATACGAATATTGGTTGGATTCCGATAGATACGGTTCGGAGTCGGGATTCGGTGCGTTATGTCGATTTGCGGGCGATGCCGCAGACCCAATCGGAAGGTTATCAAGTGTTGGCAATGGACGCGTGTGGGACAACCAGTTTGTTTGATGTGCCGCATCAAACCATTTTTTTGCAGGCAACTCAACAAAAATGTGAACAATCGGTTCGATTAAAATGGCAATTATATCAAAATTGGGCAAATCAGATTGGTAGGCATGAAGTTTGGGTCAGCGTCAATGGGCGATTGCCGTATTTGTATCGGAGTTTGGGTTCGACCGATACAACGTTTACTTATACGGGTGTGAACAATGGGGAACGCCTTGTTTTTTCCATCAAAACCATTCAAAATTTCACGAATTTGACGGTCAAATCCAATGACCTTTCCTTGACGGCAGCCGTGATTCAACCCGTTAAACGATTGTCTTTGAAGAATATAAATGTTACACAAAATAATCATGTGGAATTGATTTGGTCTTGGAATCAGGATGCGAAAGTCGATACCGTTCGTGTTTGGCGAGATGGGGCAATAGCGTTTCGGCGCAAGCAGGCGCGTCCATTGGATGATGATGGGACTTTGACGGATACGACGGTGGATGCAAGTAAAAAATCATATTCGTATAAAATCCAATCGCAAGACGAATGTGATACTTTACGAATATCTAATTACGCTAAAACCATTCTTTTAAAGGGCGGACCCGAACCTAAAAATGTCAATAAATTGAATTGGACACCGTTTGAATTGGAAGGCGGACGCATTACCAATTATCAAGTTTATCGGACGGTGCAAGGCATTACGACGGCTGCGGGTGGGTTATTGCTTGCCAATGTTTTCGATTTTGAAGATGTGGTGAAACCCGACGAACCTGAAGTTTGTTATGTGGTGGCGGCGCAATACGAATATCGGAATTATGACGGGAATACCGAAAAAGCGGTTTCCAAGTCGAATCGGACTTGTGTGAACCAATATGTGCATATTTTTGTTCCGAATGCGTTCACGCCGAATGGCAAAAATCCAGAATTTAAACCTTTGGTTGCGTTTGAATCGAATTTGACGACCTATCAAATGAGCATTTTTGATAGATGGGGACAACGCCTTTTTGAAACCACGAATCCAATGATTGGTTGGGACGGTGCAGGGCTGCCGCAAGGCATTTATACGTATATGATACGCTTGGCGCAAAAAAATGGGTCGCCTGTGTCTGAAAATGGTACTTTTTTATTACTTCGATAACCATCCATTACAAATATGATCGCTTTACAAGGCATGCAATTTTACGCTTATCATGGCGTACATCCGGAAGAACAAATTATTGGTACGAATTATAAGGTCGATGTGGAAATCGAAACGGACGGCAAGGATTCTAATGCCGCCGCCGCTTCGGATAATATTTCAAAAACCATTAATTATGAAACCATTTATGAGATTGTCGCTATCGAAATGCGCAAACCCAATAAATTATTGGAATCCGTTGCGTACAAAATTATTGTTGGGTGTAAACGGCAATTCTCCAAAGTAAAAAGTGTTCGAGTGCGCATTTACAAACAAAATCCGCCTTTGGGTGGATTGGTGGATTGGGCAATCTTTGAAACATCAGATACCTTTACATCCGGTTGCGCCAAATGTGGAACGGCATTGTTTTGTTATGGCGACAAAACGTGCTGGTGCAATGAGTCCAATATGCGCGTTCCAACCCGCACTTTGGAGATGTTGAAAAGCCAATATCGCGGGTGTTTGTGCAAAACTTGCTTGATGAGTTACGCATTTTAATAATTCACCTAAGTTGCGCGGTAATACCGTTTTAGGCAGCAAAAAGACTTTCTGGAGACGTGTGTGTTTTGTTTTTTTGGAGTGGGGCTTTGCCCCATTCCAAAAAAACAAAACACACACGTCTCCATCTCCCCCTTTTCGGCGGCTTCGCCGCCTACCGCACAACTTGGGTTAATTCAATTTGTTGGTTACCTGTTACGTAATTTAGATAACGAATTTTACGGATTGCGCCTATTTTTTAAGAGGTAATAAACGCCTATCAGTACCCAAACCACATTCAATGCAGCAGGCGGATACGCTTTGTGATAAACGGTGGTGATGATAAAACAAATGCTTCCAATAATGTTTAAACCTTGATAAATAATGGATTGTGCATTAACTTTATTCGTACTATTAAGCCAATAAGCAGTGATGAGCAAGATGGATCCAATCCAACCAATCGTGTCAATAATGATTTCCATAAAAGGTGTATTTTTATTGGTGCCTTCAAGTGGAAAGACGTGCGGCAAGCTCAACTTGCCGCACGTTATGCTCGAATTTAAAATCATTTAGGTATCTTAAACAGCCATTTCTGTTTCTGCTTCAACCACCTCGCCGCGTGCTTTCGCCGCCTCCAAACGCGCATTTGCCGAAATCGTTTCAAATTCAGCTACAGAAACAGGGACTGCATTGATTTTCGCCACTTTTTTCATATTGAAAAACACATGTTCCATCAATACTTCTTCAAATAATTCTTCTTTTTGCTTCTCATCGCTCAATACACGGTCGGTCAAAGACCGTTCTAACTGCTCATTCGCTTGTCCGCCGAGATAGCCACGAATCCGCGCACCATAATAATTGCGCAAATCTTGTTCTGAAATTTTAATATTAAAATCATCGCACAGTTGATTGCGAATCAACATCCAGCGCATATTATTTGCAAAATTTTCATAATCTTTCTCAATCAACGCTTCTGTATTTTTCTTATCCGATGTTTTCAACAACAATTTCAAATACGAATCAGGCAAAGCAAATTGATTTTCAGCCATCAAAGCCGTTTGAATATCGCGCAATAACATCCCTTCTACATTTGGTTGATACTTTTGAGCCAATGCTTCGGACAAAATATCGCGGGCATCTGCCTCTGTTTTAGCGATACCCACTCCAAAAGCCTTGTCATACAACGCTTCTCCCAACGCCGCAGGCACTTGACGAGAGACTTCCACGATTTCCGCCGTATAATAAGGCGTTTCCATTTTAGTCCCTTTCGGCAATTGCATCAAATACTGTTCAGCGTGTTCAACGGAGGAATCTTTTTCAAAATCATACAAATTGCACTCAAAAGATTCGCCAATCGCTTTTCCTGCGATTGCCAAATGCGCCGAATGCGTCAACATCTCATGCAAAATGCTAAATTCGGTCGTGTGTCCCCCGATTGTTGCAGTCGCTTTGATTTTCAACATATCTTTATCTTGGAAATCCGAAGTCACTTGCACTTTTTCACTCATGCGTTTGCACAAATTCTCCAATTCTTTATCCACTTCGTCTTTATCTACTTTTACCGCATAACGATTAAAAGGCATATCTTTCAAACCATGCACTTCAAACGTCGGAGCAACCCCAATTTCAAAATTATAAGTCAAATCAGGCATATTATTCATCGAAAGATTGGATTTGGGTTGCGTCGGCGACAAAACAGGGCGACCGAGTAAATTCAAATTCGCTTCTTTCAAATAATCATTCAACGTATCTTCAATCTTCTTATTGACAATATCGGTCAAAAACGACGTACCATACATTCTTTTAATCATGTTAGGTGGCGTTTTGCCGGGTCTGAAGCCTTTAATGGCAGCTTGGCTACTATATTTTTTGATTTCGGATTGAACTTTGGGCGCGTAATCCGCCGTATCGAGCATCACGCTGAGTTGAGCGGTCAGCGAATCAATATCTGTTTTAACGACTTTTGCCATCTTTGGATGATAATTTTAAAATGATACATTACAAAAAATGCGTCTATTGTGAAAACAGACGCATTTTTATTCGTTTTTCTTAGCTATTTAGTGCGGGTGGAGGGACTCGAACCCCCATGCCTTTCAGCGCCAGATCCTAAGTCTGGTACGGCTACCAATTTCGCCACACCCGCGAATTGTACTGATTTGGTGGTGGCTGATGATTTTAGTCCTTGAAGCGTGTTCCTCAAAATCCGCGCAAAGATACAGGTTTTTTCGATAAAAAAAATAAAAAATGCTTTTTTTTTGTAAAAAATGAAAATAAGCGGGTTCAGTTAAAAATCGACAAAAAAGCATCCCTACTAAGTGTTGACTATCTATCTAATAGAAAGAAGGTTTCAAATCGCCAAGCGTTATATCGATTATTTAAATTTTTTTCTGACAACTAAATTTTTTCTTTTTTGTTAATTTTTTTGTTAATTTACTGAAATATTCATTCTTTATTTGCAATTACATGTTAAAAAAAAGAATACTTACTTATGGTTATTTGTTGTTTTTAAACCTTTGTTTGGCACAAAACACATTGGATACCCATTTTTTACAAATAAGTCCATGGCGCGCTTCAATGGCAATTGGCAGTGGTGGAATCTACTTGGGCGGCAATTTGAATACTTATTTTGACCGATTGATGCCTCTACTGCCCCTCGCTTTTAAAATTCATTATCATCGGCATCAAGTCCTTTTCGACATGAGCGGTGACCTTTTTTTCAATCATTACTTGTTAAAATCGCTGGATGATAACGGTATTATTCGTCCAAGTGGGCTGCCCCTCACCTATACTTCGGGGCAGGCGATGTACGGATATGCCATATTGGATAAAACCAAATGGCGGATTACGCCCTTTTTGGGGCGCGGCGTGTTGGAAATTATAGAAATTGAACCCGATTTAAAAACGTATCCATCGACCAAAAATGTTTTGCGTAGGGTGAATTACCATTGGGTGGGCGGTTTGAGTGTGGATTATAAAATTTGTAAAAAAATCGATCTTCCACCGCAGGAACGCTATGGGGGGGAACTCGAACAGGGAATTCAATTTCGCTTGGCAGCAACGAATGTTACGTATCAATCGGATTTAAAGGGTTTGGTACTTGTGGGTTCGTTGTCTTATCAGGTGCTATTGGGGGTGGTACGGCGGAAAAATAATTAATACCAAGAGGTTTTTAGAGGGCAAAAAGTGCATCCATTGTAGGAATGGATGCACTTGGCAGCATAATTTATGAAAGAAAAAATTATTTTTTGCCTTTTTTCTCCTCCGCTTGCGCACTCCGCAAGGCACGGGGGATTTCCACCAACGCCACAGGAATACTGGGAGACATCATCACTTCTACGCCCGCAGGCACAATAATATTTTTCACCCGATTGGTTTGACCCAAATCTAAATTGGCAACACTCAAATCCAAATGATCGACCATCGATTCAGGCGTACATTTCACCTTTACGCGGCGCATGCTTTGAATCAATTTTCCACCCAATTTCACCCCTGGCGATTGCCCAATCAACGTGATAGGCACATCCACACTTACTGGCACATTTGGCGTTAATTCCAAAAAGTCAATGTGCAAAATCGCTTCTGATGCAGGATGATATTGCACTGATTTAAGGATTGCTCTGTGCGTTTTGCCGTCAATTGTCGCTTCCGCCAATCTAAATTGAGGCGTGTAGATAAGGGGGCGGACATCTTTCACGGTTGTCGTGAAGTGCACATTTTCTTTACCACCATATAAAACGCAAGGGATAACACCGCTATTACGGTCTGCTTTCGTGCCTTTTTTGCCCAAAGCAGTGCGCGGCGTACCGCTAATTTGAATCACTTCCATTGTAAATAAATCTCTGATATGATTGAGATAATGATAGAACGTCTTTCCCTGAAAAAAGACGCGCAAAGATATACTTTTTTGAATGCATTAGGGTGAAAAAGGATGTAAAAAAGTAGTTTTTATTCAAAATTTAGTTTTTTCAACTTAGATATTTTGAATTCATTAGATTTTTTTCGACAAAAAAGCCCGATGAATCCAATGAATCCAAAAAAACTAAGTGAAAAAAATCCAAGTTAAAAAGTTGCAAAAATCAAAACTTCATCCTACATTAGGCGTTCTGTTTAAAAATATACTTTGTACTACGTTTTAAAAACTCCATCCTAAAAATGAAGGCACCCTTTTTCAGCACCTTGTGTGCAGTTTTGTACATGGCTTGCAATGCCCTTTTTGCACAAAACAGCCCGCCCAATACCCAAAATGTACTCCCCTTGTTGCAACAAGCCAGTAGTGCATCTAGTAAGGGTAACTATTTGAGAACGATTCAGTTATATACTCAAATTATTGGTATGCAGCCAGATGAAGCGAAGTATTATTTCTATCGCGGGCAGGCTCATATGATGATTCATGAGGGGGATAAAGCCTTATCGGATTACAATAAATCCATTGCGTTAACGCCCCAATTTTTTGATGCCTACCTATCTCGCGCTATTCTTTTTTTTAATATCAATGAACCCGAAAAATCGATTAATGATTATAATATGGCGTTGCGGTATTGTCAGGATACGATGATGCGGATTTACGTTTTCAACAATCGCGGCAATGCCAAATCCATGCGCAATGATTTACAAGGTGCGTATTTGGACTATTTGGAAGCCTATCGATTAGATGGCAATTTTGTGGCAACGCTCAGTAATGTCAGCAATATCCTCAATCGGATGAATCGCGGTTCGGAAGCCTTGATGTTTTTAAAACGCATTTTGGAAATTGAGCCTAAGAATATCTCCATTCGAGCAGATATGGGTTATGCGTATATGAATATGAATTTGTACCAAGAAGCCGTTGAACAATACAATATAGTGCTTGCAAGCGAACCTAACGAAGCTATTTCGTTGAGTAATCGCGGTTTAGCCAAATTTAATTTGCAAGAATACGACTCAGCTTTGGCAGATATGAATCGTTCCGTAGCATTATTGCCGCAAAATGCGTATGCCTATCGCAATCGCGGGATGCTTTTGATGAGCATGGGCGATAAATCGGCGAGTTGTAATGATTTTGCGAAAGCATTGCGACATGGTTTCACCGAAAAATATGATGATGAAGTTGGACTCTTATTTCGCAGACATTGCACAGAAGGCAGTAAATAATACGGTTTGAATGAGGATTTGTAGGATTAAATTAGGATTGCATCCTGCCTTAATCCTAATTTAATCCTAAAAACCCTCATTCAAACCATCCCATTTCATTTTACTTCAATAAAAACTTCTCCTTTGGTATTCGCTTTTTGCGCCCCTTTGGTGGATTCATTTCCAGATATAGTTGCGTCTGCACCCATATTGACAATATAATCATTTGTTTTTTTACTAGTTGTCGAAAAAGAATTGGGCAAATCGTATTTTTTTAAATCATTTTCCTCAATCACCCGAATCAACGCTGCTGCATAATCTGCCCGTGTCGCATAACCACCTGCTTTCAAACCATTTGCCCAACCTTTATAATCGGTGCTACCCAATTTAAACAATTTATCATAATTGCCCGACCCTTTGAGGTGGTCTGTGTGGTCAAGATAAGACGCTTCTACATGGTCATAAGCGCGGAATGTTGATGGAGTAGGGTCATCATCTTGTGCTTGCACGGTGCGTCCTTTCCAACTGCCACTCGCCTTGATGCCAAAATGATTATGGCTTTTTTTGGCTAAATCGGAAGTACCTGCGGCGGATTCCAATATCGCCTGTCCCAAAATGATACTGGCAGGAACGCCTGACCGCAACATCTCTTTTTGAGCTAATGTTTTATATTTTTCAATATATTGTGGTGCTTGTGCCGTCAAAATATTGGAAAAATAGGTTAAAAAATAAATAATAATTGGTAAGATTCGTAAAGTTTTCATTGTAAAGTTGTATTGTAAGATGATTAAATAATTGCAATCGAATAATAAGTTTCGCATAGTATTCATAGATGATTTTGATAAAAATTGTATTGTCGTTGTTTCCTGTTGTTTTCTTAATTTTTTTAAAACAAAATTTGTTCAATCAATAGGAAAGAGTTCCATGCCATGACAGCATAGTTGAGACTTCAAATCAAAAATTGATTTACTATGAAAGGTCGGAAACCAAAAATCAAGGTGGAGGGAGTCATTTTGGTTATCGAACGGTGTAAAACAGCTCTGTGGATTAACTTGTACAGGAAAACATTTTGCAAATACGATGCCGTAATGTTTTCATGCTTTAAAAATACTGTTTTCTGTGACATAGTAAATTTGACTATTCAATTTGTTTTTAGAATGTCTATTTATCGAATACGTTAAAAATCAATATTTTAACGCAAAAAAATTTTTTTTTTAGTTTTACAATTGTATTTTTATTTCGGCGTTATTAGCGCGGTAACAACTTTGAAAGCAAAACCTAAGAACAAACCAACCTACCAATCCACTCACACATTGTGCCAACTAATTTTTTTAGAAAAAGGTATTTTTTTTGATTTTTTTGGGAAAAAAAGGTTACGTATTGATGCAAATATGATTACATTTGCAAATATTTAACCTTGCATGTAAAATAAATATTATTTTTATTTATATGTGTAAATCTTTACGAACCATTTTTGTTTACAACTAAAACTTGCGTTATATGATACAAAATGCCGTCAGCCGTTACAACGACGATGATTTGAGCGAATTTCGCGCCCTCATCGAGCATAAACTTCAAAAAGCACAGCATGAGTTAAATTTTTATTCATCGCAATTAAGAGACATGTCTATGAATCCTGATGCTAAAATCAAGGCACTGGATGACGGGGCTTTGGTGAGTGAAAATGAACTGATTTCTTCTATGGCAGCCCGCCAAGAAAAATATATTCAGCATTTGGAAAATGCGTTAATTCGGATTCAAAATAAATTATATGGCATTTGTCGGGCAACAGGAAAATTAATTCCCAAAGACCGTTTGCGCGCTGTGCCACATGCAACACTGAGCATCGAAGCGAAAAAAAATCCTTTTATAAAATAGCTATTTGAACGCTTGCGCGAGTGAAAAAGACGATATAAGCCTCGTTTTCCCGTAAAGCGCGGCAAGTTGCAACTTGCCGCACTTTGCGTTTAATTTTCTCTGATTCTATCGTGTTTGATTCAAGATTTTGTAAACGAATTGGTAGAATTGCTTGAAACCGAAAACGTTAAATTTGTTTCAAAATTGACCGTTTATGAAAAAAGCTATCTTGACGGATTGTTCTGTGAAACAAGTTTTGGAAAGCGTTGAAAAAAAGTAGGAATGAAGGAATTTTAAGAAATCAAGGACGCTTTTTTTGTAAATATTCCCAAAAGGAATCCTTGATTTCTTAAAATTCCTTCATTCCTAATTCAACAAGTCTATAAATGCTTGTTCCGAAAGGATTTGCACTGTTCCGAGGGTCTGTGCTTTTTTCAATTTTGACCCCGCTTTTTCGCCCGCTACCAAAATATTCAACTTCGCACTCACGCCTGAAGCAATCGTCGCACCTGCTGCGGCGGCTGCTTTTTCCGCCGTTTCCCGCGTATATTGCGTCAGCGCACCCGTGAAAAGAATCGTTTTCCCCGCGAGTACGCCATCGGTCGCTACCGCCGGTTTCGCATCTTCCGCCGTCGGCTTCATATTAACGCCCAGAACTTCCATTTCTTTTAAAATCGCAATATTTTTTTCGTTTTCAAACCAAGCAATCACATTCGCCGCGACCACAGGTCCAACATCTTTGATAGCCGTAAACCGCGCCAAATCCCAATCTTTCAATTCCACCACATGCCCAAGTTCCGCCGCTAACAATTTCGATACTTTTCGACCCAAATGATGAATGCACAAACTGTATAAAACGCGTTGAATCGGATTTTGCTTCGCTTTTTCGACTGCCTTTTGAATATTTTCCGCAGAACGTTTGCCAAAACCATCCAATTTTGCTATTTTAGCATAATCCAATTGATAAAAATCTGAAATATTTTTCAACCAACCCACTTGTTGAAACCGCCGAACCGTCGATTCGCTCAACCCTTCCATGTCCATCGCGTCTTTGGAAACGTGGTGAATCATGCGCTGCATATCCTGCATCCCACAAGTGCAATTTGGACATCGCCAAGCCGCTTCAGTGCCTGTGCGTACTAATTTAACTTTTTCTTGGGTATTTACAGGACAAAACTTTGGAAATTCAACTGCTTTTTCTGTTCCATCGCGCAATTCTTCCATCGCTTTGACGATATACGGAATCACATCGCCCGCCCTTTCGACCAAAACCGTATCGCCAATCCGCAAATCTTTCGACCGAATAAAATCCTCATTGTGCAGCGAAACCGACGAAACCGTCACGCCCGCCAATTGCACCGGTTCCAATTTCGCCACAGGCGTAACCGAACCCACTTTCCCCACTTGATATTCAATATTTAACAACTTTGAAGTGGCTTGTTTCGCCTTGAATTTGAACGCAACTGCCCATCTCGGATGATGACTCGTGAATCCACAACGGTTTTGAGTCGCTAAATCATTGACTTTCACCACCATTCCATCAATTTCATATCCATAACGGTCTCTTTTTTCTTGCCATTCGTTGCAAAAATCGCTCACTTCTGCGATATTTTTACAAATTTTGGTTTCCGTTTCAGGGATTTTAAAACCCAAATCGCCCAATAACGCAATCGTTTCATGGTGCGTTTTGAATTTTTCCAACCGATTATTGCCCTCTTTGTCCACCGCGTAACCCAATTGATAGACAAATGCCTCCAAACCGCGTTCCGCCACATCCGCAGGATGCTTGGTTCGCAAACAACCTGTTGCCGCATTGCGCGGGTTTGCAAACAAGGTTTCGCCGTCTTCCTCCCGTTTTTTATTGACTTTTTCAAACACATCCTTGCGAATCAACGCTTCTCCGCGCAATTCTGCTTTGTAAATACCATGTTTGGAAAACGCCGCACCCAGCGGAATCGAGCGCATCATCCGCGCATTTGCCGTCATTTCCTCTCCATTTTTGCCATCACCGCGTGTTGCAGCCCGTATCAACACATCGTTTTCATACAATAAAACAATGGTTCCACCATCAAATTTAGGTTCTACACAATATTCAATTTCAACATCTGTTGCAATTAAACCCGTTTTTTTGACCTGCGCATCAAAATCGTTCAAATCAATTGCATTATAAGAATTGTCCAACGATAACATCGGAATTTGATGCGGGACGGACTGAAAAGCACCCGTCAAATCATCTGAAACGCGTTGTGTCGGTGAATCCAATGTTTTCAAATTGGGATATAACGTTTCCAAAGATTGCAATTTTTTATAAAGCATATCATACTCATAATCAGAGATGATGGGATTATCCAAGACGTAATACCGATGTTCGTGATAGACAATAACCTCTTTCAAAGCGGTGCTTAAAGCCGCCGCTTCTAAGGGATTTGGGATAGTCGTATCCTTTAAGATTTTTTTTGATAAGTCGAAAAGGCGGCGTTGTGCTTCAGGTGTGTACATGATGTTAGGTTTGAATGAATGGATAAAATTTATGGGGCAAAGATAGTTTTTTCTGGAAATCCAAACTTGTCGTTAAAAAAAATGAATTGATAGGGCGGGCAAAGTTATTTCTTTTGTCATTTTGCAAATTTTCATCCCTAAGTTTAATTCTTAACCCAAGTAGTGCCTTCCTTTCCATCCCGCAAATCAATGCCAACTTGTTGCAATGTTGCTCGAATTTTATCTGAAGTCGTCCAATCTTTAGTGGTACGCGCCTGTTGCCGCATCTCAATCACCAATTGCATCAAACCGTTCATCGTCGCATGCGTACTTGCCGCATCCGCCGATTCGTCGCGCAAACCAAAGATTTTAAACATAAAATCGTGAAAAACTTGCTCCATCCGCCGCAAACAATCTTCCGAAACCTCCTTCATTGATAATTGTCCACCTTTTAGCGCATTGATTTTTGAACCCAATTCAAATAACCGACTCATCGCTTTCGGGCAATTAAAATCATCACTCATATCTTCAAAAGCGGCATTTGCCAATTCATCTAACTGCTTGTCTAACAATGGTTTAGCACCTTTCGGCGCGACCATATTTTTTAATAACTTATACGTTTCGGTCAAATATTTCCAACCTTTTTCCGCCGCTTGCAAACCTGAATCAGTCAAATCCATCGTGCTGCGATAATGCGCTTGCAAAATGAAAAAGCGAACCGTCATCGGGGAATACGCTTTGGTCAACATTTTCCCACCATTTTCATCTTTCAACTCACACGTTCCCGCAAAAAGTTCATTCGGTGCGACGTAATAGCCATCACTTTTCGACATTTTTTTGCCATAAAGCAATAACATATTGGCATGAAGCCAATATTTCGCGGGTTGACAACCACACGCACCTACATTTTGCGCAATTTCATTTTCATGGTGTGGGAATTTCAAATCATTGCCGCCGCCATGAATGTCAAACGTTTTGCCCAAATACTTGGTGCTCATCGCCGAACATTCCAAATGCCAACCCGGAAATCCGACCGACCAAGGCGAATTCCAATGCATTAAATGTTGTGGCGCGGCTTTCATCCAAAGCGCGAAATCGGAAGGATGCTGCTTTTCATCCTGATTTTTCAAATCACGCGTCTCGACCAACAAATCTTCCAAAATTCTGCCCGAAAGTTGCCCGTAACCTTTATCGGCTTTGGCATATTTGAGCGTGTCGAAATAAACAGAGCCATTTTTGATGTATGCCCAACCATTTTTCAAAATGGTTTCAATCATTTCGATTTGTTCTAAGATGTGACCTGTTGCACGCGGCTCAATGCTTGGCGATAATGTATTAAGCTGTCTCATCACATCATGGAAACCATTTGTGTAACGTTGCACGATTTCCATCGGTTCGACTTGTTCGGCGCGGGCTTTTTTGCCGATTTTGTCATCTGCGCCCGCATCATCCACATCGCCGACGAGATGACCTACATCCGTAATATTGCGAACATAGCGCACTTTGTAACCACAGTATTCAAAAAAACGATATATGATGTCGAAATTCACAAACGTTCTGCAATTGCCCAAATGAGCATCGCTATACACGGTGGGACCGCACACGTACAACCCGACACGACCTTCGTGAACGGGTGTAAAAATTTCTTTTTGTCCAGAGAGGCTGTTATACAGCCGAATCGTTTTGGGAGCGATAGCTTTCATCCTGCAAAATTAGAAGATTTGAATAAAAGTTACATGCTTTTTAGCATAAAATTTTAAATTTTAGAAACGGAAGTTGTTTGTGTTTTGTTTAAAGCAAATTTGCAGCCACTGTCGATTAACCATAAGGCGATTATATTCCATTGAGTTCCATTTTTTTTACATTTTTTTTTAAATAATTTGTCACAAAAATCAAGTATTTTTCCAATAAATCAAAACTTAATTTGATTTAAATAAAACAAAAAATAATAATTTGTATTCCTTCGTATGCACATCATTTTGCTTATATAAACCCTTGTTTTCATCGTTTTTTATCAAAAATACACAAAAAAAGAATACAAAATATTTTTTATATCCATTTTTTTAAACAAAAAAAACAAAAAAAGTTAGCAAAAAATTTGGTCACGACATACAAACATGCTACATTTGCAGTGTCACAATAAGGCATACTATTTGCAAGCATTGTTTAACCACGTACAAGTGGCACATCCTCCGTTGATGTTGCCGCAGCCTGCGTATAAACCGATACCCCCTACATGCTTACGAGAAAACAATTCGACGACCCACAACCCATGGAACTAACTTATTTTTTCGGTGTCCTCAATAAGAGGAAATGGCTTTTGCTTTTCGTCGCAATGGTGGCGGCAGCTTGCACCTATTATTTCGTCCACAAAATGCCCTATACTTGGAAGTCTGGTGCGAGTATTTCGACTGGTATTACGAGTTTTCAAACGGTGCGTGTCGGCGATGGCAATGTTTTTACTCAAGAATACGAACTCAATAATAAGTTTGCGAACCTCATTGAGTATATGAAATCGCGCCCGAGTATGAATCAATTGACTAAAAAATTGGTGCTGCACGATTTAAAATATGATACCGCACATGCCTTTCGCACGCTTAATCTCGCTACGGCGGGCGTAACGCAGGAGGATTTGAACAGTTATCTGACGATGTTGGAAAATCGGACGGATTCGATGGGCATTGTACGCCCCGATACGGCGCATTTTCAAGCAGCAAATATGATTGAAAAATCATTAGGCTATGATTATGAGACCCTTACGACGAAATTAGATATTAAACAAAGTGGTAAATCGGATTATTTGAAAATCGAATATGCGGCGGAAACAGCTGAATTATCCTATTTCGTAGTCAAATCATTTTGTGATGAATTTTTAAAATATTACTATGCGTCTCGCGGGCGCAATACGGGCAAATCGGTTGCTTTTTACGACCGTTTGGTGGCGGATAAAAAACGAGAATTGGATTCTTTAAACAATTCGTTGACTTCATACAGCAAAGCCAACGAAGTCGTCGCACTTGCCGAGCAAAGTCAGGCAATTGTCATGCAAATCAAGGATTTGGAGATGGTGCGCAATGACCAAGAGAAGCAATTAGCCGCTTCCAAAGAGATTTTGGCAACTTACAAATCCTATGACCGCATGTTTACGCCGATTACGCAGGATGATTATTCTAAAAATGTGATGACGAATGATGATATGAAACGCGCTTCTGAGGAATTGGAGCGTTTGCAAACGCTGTACTTGGATAGTGATTTGAAAGATGGTAATTTGAAAAAACAAATCGCCGAAAAACGCAAAGAATTGGGCGAATTGAGTAAAAAAATCGCTTTGGCGCGCCGCGCAGAGACCGATCCCTTGAAAGATAAACAAAAAGATATGTTCTTAAAAAGCGTCGATGCCGAAAGTGAGCGTCAAGCTGCGGAGAAAAGTTTGGCAGTTATCAACAATCGGATTGTCGAATTGCGCACGCGCAAGATGGGTTTGGTGAATAATAATGCGGATATTCGGGATTTTCAACAAAAATTGGAGGTCGTCAAGAAAGAATATGATTATGCTGTGGATGGACAAAATCGTGCAGATGTTGTTAGGCAAAGTACCTATTCGGAAGAACCGATGAAAGTGACCGAACCGCCCATGCCTGCAACTCGTCCTGAGAAGAAAAATCGGCGGATGTTATCCGCTTTTGCGGGCGTTGCGGCAAGTTCAATTGCAGCTTTTTTCTTATTTGTCTTGACTTATTTCGATTCGTCGTTGAATACACCGTTTCAATATACGAAACAAACAGGGTTGCCATTAATAGGCGTAGTCAATAAACTACCCAATAAATTATTGACGGATTTTAATAATTTTTTTGACCGAAACACGCGCCGAAAAGATGCGGAGTACTTTAAAGAGGCTCTGCGTCGGATTCGGCATGCGATTGAGGGTAGCGGGGCGCAAAGTTTCCTCTTTGTCAGCCCCAAACCCCAAGAAGGAAAATCTTTTTTGATTGGCGCATTGGCGCATTCACTGATGATTAAAAACAAAAAAGTGTTGATTATTGACACTAATTTTAAAAACAATACGCTTACAGGCTTGCAAACCAAGGCTTTTTTGAATAATCCAATTGCCGATAGTTCTGCACGGCGCATGCCTGGAACGACGGATTTGGGCTTCGCGTTGAATTTGCCCAAAGTCGATATTATTGGCAACAAAGGAGGACATAATTCGCCATCGGAATTGTTGTCAGGCGTAGATTTCCGCCGAAAAGTAGAGGAATTTAAGAAAACATATGATTATATTTTCTTAGAATCGGCTGCCATGAATGCGTATAGTGATGCCCGCGAATTGATAGATTTTGCGGATAAAGTGATTTGCATTTTTGATGCGAACACCGCTTTACACAAAGCGGATAAAGATACAATTGATTTTTTACATGTGATTGACAGAGGGGAAATGTTCTTAGGCGGCATTTTGAATAAAGCCGAAATGAAAAATATTTAATATACCATAGTCGTAAAGTCCTCCATAAATAGAAAAAAGACCTTTCAGAGGGAGCAAAAATTTAAAAAAAATGATTTTTTTGCAAAAAAAATCATTTTTTTTAAATTTTTGCTCCCTCTATCCCCAACTCTGACGGCAGAGAGCGATAAATAATATTTTTGATTTTTTTGCAAAAAAAATCAAAAATATTATTTATCGCTCTCTGGAAGTCTTTTTTTTACCTAATTGTTTTGGACTTTATGCATTAAGCAAAACAACTTATAATCGTGAAATCGTATTGGTTACAGTCTGGCTTCTTCACTTTATTGGACAAATTGACGCAAATGGCGTTCAATTTGGGGGGCATTTTGATATTATTGCGCCTTTTGGACAAGGAAACAAGTAGTGCATGGGCATTGTTTCTGACGGTCACGGCATTTATCGAAATTGGTCGCACAGGCTTGTTACAAAACGGCATGGTTACGTATTTGACGACGACGGAAAAAACAGAACATCCGAAAATATTGAGTGCATCCTTGTTTTTAAACCTCAGTTTATCCACAATGTGCGTGATTGGGCTGATTATAGGCAGTTTTTTAATCCGAAATGTCTTTGATTATCCACAATTGCCTCATTTACTGCGGATTTACGCGATGACCACTTTTGTCTTTTCGGCATTGTACCAATTCAATTTTGTGCAACAAGCCCATATGGATTACAAAGGTTTATTCGTAGCGGGTTTTGTTAAAAATGGGATTTTATTTGCATATATTGTGTATTTGGCGGTTTTGAAAAAAGAAATTTCATTAACGAATTTAGCCATTTGTCAATTCATTTCTGCTTTTCCAAGTTCCGTAGTGGCGTATTGGATGGCGCGTAAGTATTTGAATTTCAGTAAGTTAGATTGGCATTGGGTTGGCAAATTATTCGATTATGGCAAATTTACATTCGGAACGAATATTGCAACGATGACTTATAAAAGTGTGGATAAACTCATGCTTGGCGGCTTGCTCAAAGAAATGGTTTCTACGTATGATGTGGCGATTCGCGTCAATAACATCGCCGAAGTGCCGACAACGACACTCGCAACGATTTTATTTCCGCAAAGTGCCAAACGCAATCACGCAGAAGGCGCGAGTTCTTCCAAATATTTATATGAAAAATCCGTAGGTGTTTTGTTAGGATTGATTTTGCCGATGGTCGTTTTCATCATCGTTTTTGCGGATTGGATTGTGAAAATCATTGGCGGAGCAAAATTTGCGGAATCCGCGCCTACATTACGCTTGACGATTTTTTATGGTGTGTTTATGGCATTTGCGATACAATTTGGGACGATGTTGGATGCGATTGGGAAACCCAAAATCAATTTTTACATCACCAGCTTAGGCGCAATCGTTAATTTAATTTGTAACTACTTGTTTATCAAGCAATTCGGTTTTTACGGCGCGTGTTATGGCACGTTGACGGCGATGAGCATTATGTTTATCATCATGCAAATCACGTTGAACCGAATGATTGGGGTTCAAACCCTCCATTGTTTTGCGTACATATTGCCTTTTTACAAAGGCGTTATTCAGAAAATAAGCGGCATTTTTGCCCCAAAAAAACCGACTGACGGGGAAATACGGATAGAAACCACACCCAAGGCAGTGGAAACAACTGTTCAAAAAGATGTACCCGCAATGAACAAAGTCATGAAAATCGAACCCGTGAAACCTTACAAAAGACGTGTTTATATCGAAGATTTGTAAGTTGTAACTACTTGATTTTCAATTACATGACCACCAAAGAAAATAATTGTTAACCACCTCATTACTAAGAGAAAACTTATGGCTTTGAACAGACATCGTTATGACATCATCATTTTTACCCTGTTTCGGGACGACAATGCGTATTCGTCCGTTTCCCTCAGTATCGGCAAGGAGTTTGCACGGCAACATCGGGTTTTTTACATCAATCACCCGTATTCGTTGAAAGACATTGCCCAAAATCGGGATAATAAAAAAGTTCAAGAACGCTTGGGCGATATGATGCGCTTTAAAGTGCGTTATGAGACGATTCCAGAGATTCCCAATTTGACCGTCGTGGTTGCGCCGCCGACTTTGCCCATTAATTGGATGTCGCCCGGCACGATGTACGATGCTTTTTATAGAATGAATAATCGCGCTGTGGTCAACACGTTGAAGCAAGTGATTGAGGATTATGGTATTAAAAATTACATTTATTACAATTGTTTTAATCCGTTTTTTTTAAATAAAATGCCTTTTTCCTTGCCCGTACAACCCGAAGTCAATGTCTATCAATGTATTGATGACTTGGATCATGACGCGTACACTGCCCGACATGGAGTACGTTTGGAGCGATTATCGGTTCAAAATTCGGACCTTACACTCGTGACTGCAACGCAATTGCAAAAAAAATACATGGGTATCAAACCGCAAACGTACATTATGAACAATGCAGTTGATATTACGATTTTCAAAGAAGTGATGTTTAAAACCTTTGAAAAACCTGCTGAAATCGCTCATTTGACCACTAAAATCATTGGTTTCACAGGCAATTTAGACCATTTGCGCATCAATTATGGGCTTTTCAAAAAAATTGCCTTGCACCATACCGATAAAACATTGGTGATTGTTGGTCCGATTAATTCAAAAGAATTTTATGACATTGGTTTAGACAAATTGCCCAATGTCATTACAACAGGTGCTAAAAAAATATACGAATTGCCGCAATATTTACAATATTTTGATGTTGCCATCATTCCATTTGCGATAAATGATGTTACAAAAAGTATTTATCCGTTAAAAATTAATGAGTATTTAGCCGCAGGACGGGCAGTAGTTGCCACCAATTTCTCAGAAGATATTAGAAGTTTTAAAGATTCGATTTACATTGGGGAAGATGAAAACGACTTTATCCGTTTGATAGACGTAGCGATTGCCGAAGATAACCCAGATTTAAAACAAAAACGGTACAATGTAGGTGCGAGCAATACTTGGGCAGACCGCGTGGAAGAATTTTGGAAAATCATCGACCGCCATTTAACGAAAGCACCAACACCCGAATTGATATATCAATAACCAACTGCATATGAAATATGACTCTACTGCTATTTCGCAAGAATCGCCAGTATCTGAAAAATTGCCGAAGGAGTCGCCGCTGCCACCCGCACCCGTGACTTTGAAAGACCGCATCAAGGGGAGTCCGACCTTGACGACATTGGCGCGTTGGCTGTTAATGCCTGCAAACGAGTACCGTCCGCGCTGGTGGGTACGCACGTTTTGGAATCGGTTGAAGCACAAACGCGGCGATGGTTCGGTGATTCGCCCAACCAATCGGATGGATGTTTTCCCTTACAATCGATTTGAAATTGGGGAAAAAACGATTATTGAAGATTTTTGTACGGTCAATAACGCAGTTGGCGATGTAATTATTGGCAACCGAACTTTGATTGGGATGAGCAATGTGATTATTGGTCCCGTGACTTTGGGCAATCATATCTTATTTGCTCAAAACGTTGTTTTATCGGCGTTGAACCACAATTTTGAGGATGTGACCAAACCGATTGCAGACCAAGGCTTTTCCACGAAACCAATTAGGGTGGATGACGGTGTTTGGATTGGCGCGAATGCGGTGGTCGTTCCGGGCATTCATATTGGTCGGAACGCGGTAGTGGCGGCGGGCAGTGTGGTGACGAAAGATGTGCCGCCTTATACAGTGGTTGTAGGCAATCCTGCACGTCCGATGAAGCAATATAATTTTGATACTCAGCAATGGGAAAAAATATAATTTTAAAATATCATGTTTTCACGGAAAAATCCTTGGGGCTTGACTCCAAAAGAGCGATTCATTGAAATCATTGGCAACGTCGTGATTGGAGGATTATTAGTCGGTTGCTATTTGAAAGTATTATTTTTATAACTTGGATTTATTGGAAGGGCGCATACTATGCTGAAAAATATACCATTAGCAGGCGGATTGAAGGCTTGGCTTTATCGCCAAATTATGGGCGAAAAATTAGATAACCCATTGGGTTACATGATATTAGCTGCGTTTGCGTTAGCCTTTGGCGGGTTAGTGCCAATCTTGGGCGTGAAAGGCGGGATGATGATTATTGCAGGGTTACTCGGCGTACCCGCTTTACTACTTTGCATGTTTAACCAACAATTTGGGGTTTGTTTCACGCTTTTAATCGCTTTTTTTGTCAATTATTTCTCGAAAATCAATAATGCACCACTTGGTACGAGCCTTGATGGACTTTTATTATTAATGTGTTTTGGGATATTTGTGGGTCAAGTGCTGCGCAAAGATTGGGGTTTCATTCGAGACCCAATCAGCACATGGTTGATGATTTGGATGTATTATTGTTTTGTGCAAGGGTTAAATCCTGCGGCGGAGTCGAAAGCCGCTTGGGGCTTTTCGGTGCGGGCGGTTGCAGTCTTAAATTTAGTATATTTTATTGCTGCATACGCCATGAATACGTTGTCCAAAGTCAAATTTATGATGAAATGGCTCTTAGGTTTGGCAGGAATCGCGTGTTTATATGCATTTAAACAAGAATATACTGGCTTTTCAGATTCCGAAATGGCTTGGCTCATGGCAGACCCAGAGCGGTATCAACTCTTTTTTCAATGGGGGCGGATGCGCATTTTCTCCATTTTCAGTGACCCGATGACGTTTGGAATTATGATGACGTATATGGGGATTTTTTGTTTTATCATGGCATCTGTTGAAAAATACACCATAGAGCGAAAAATATTTCTATGTATTCTGGGCGCGGCGATGGTTTGGACAACTGCATATACAGGAACGCGTACGTGTTATGCATTGATACCCATTGGTTTAGCCTTTTATGCGATGATGACGCTTTCGCCGCGCATCATTATTGGCGGAGTCGCAGTGATGGCAGTATTAACCGTTTTCGTCCTTAAAGGTTCGTCGAATCCAATGATTTTTCGCATTCAATCGGCATTCAAACCAAGTGAAGATGCGTCTGTACAGATTCGATATTACAATCAACAACGGATTCGCCCGTTTATTTACACGCATCCGATTGGTTTTGGCTTGGGCAGTACGGGTTTATGGGCGCGTCGATTTACGCCCGATTCGTTTTTGGCAAAATTCGCACATGATAGTTATTATGTTCGGATTGCAGTGGAAGCAGGCTGGATTGGGCTGATAATATATATGATGTTTATGTTTATGTGTGTTCGGCGGACGCTCTATTTTTACCTGCGCGTGCGCGACCCTGAGATAAAAGCCATCTTATTGAGTTTATTAGTTGCCATTTTTTTGTTAGCAGTGGCAAATTATCCACAAGAAGCCATTGTACAATTACCAACAAGTATGGTTTTTCATGTTATGTTGGCAATTGTAGTGCGTATAAAAGACTTTGACGAGCATTATGTGGAAATGGAAAGGCTGTTAAAAGCACGCCGAGAATTATAAAACTTAAATTTTACGGGTACGCGAAGTATAGCTAAAAAAAACCTTTTGTCGTGCGCAACTTTTTTTAAAAATTTGCGCACGTTACCCCATTCTGCACCGCACAATTTGCCTACTTGATTCGGGCTTTATGCATTGGCAATAAAAAAAATATTTTTAGGGTGTTATTTTTCAATTTAGCTTCGTTATTAAGAAGGAACTTAGCGCGTTATCAGGCGAATGCAACCGTTTGACAATCAAAAATTTGTTACCTTTGCACCTTAAAATTATTATCATTGACAAACAGATGAAAAAATTTTTTATAGTATTCCAATTAAGCATCGCCTCTTTGGGTGCGTTTGCGCAAAAAGCGATTGCAGACCGCATCACTGCGAATGTCGGGGACGAATATGTCTTGTTATCGGATGTAGAGGAGGCTTTTGCTTCCGCGAAAGACCAGAAAACGGAGTTGCCTGCTCAATATCGCTGTATGGTATTAGATAATATCATGATGCAAAAATTATTGACCAATCAGGCTCGGTTGGATAGCCTTCCTCTCAAAGAGGAGGATGTCGAAACTCAATTGACGGCGCGGATTGAGCAAATCTTGCGCTACATGAATGGTAATGTTCAACAATTTATGGAATATTACGGCATGACTCCAGATGATATGAAAAATACGATGCGCGAAGATATGCGCGGGCAAATGTTGGCGGAACGGATGCGGGGAAAAGTTTTATCTGATATTTCGGTTACGCCGTCAGAGGTAAAGCGTTTTTTTGCTAAAATCCCGAAAGATAGTTTGCCTTATTTCAATCAGGAAGTAGAAGTTGCTGAAATCGTTTTCAAACCCAAACCGAATGCTGCTGAAAAAGCGGCTACCTACAAACGAATGTTGGAAATACGCCAACGAATCGTTTCTGGAACGGATAAATTTGAAGATTTGGCGAAAAAATATTCGGCAGACCCGGGATCAGGGCGGGAAGGCGGCGATTTAGGCTTTGCCAAACGCGGTACGTATGTGCCAGCGTTTGAAGCGGCTGCGTATAAATTGGAAGAAAAGGAAATTTCAGCAGTTACGGAAACCGAATTTGGGTATCATATTATTCAAATGTTGGAACGGCGCGGGAATAATATCCATGTTCGACACATTTTATTAAAACCTGAAATCACGTATGATGATATGAAATTAGCGCGTAATAAATTGGATTCCATTCGATTACACGTGATGAATGATTCTATGCGTTTTTCAGAAGCTGTAAAACAATTTGGGGATAAAGGCACTCAAAGCTACCATAATGATGGTCGTTTAACGAATCATTCGACAGGAACGACGACTTTTGAAACGCGCGAGTTAGACCCTGCAATTTATTTTGCCATTGATACCATGAAACGAATTGGTGGTTTGACCGAACCGATTGAGTTTACTATGGTGCAAGGGGAAAAAGCGTTTCGAGTGGTAAAATTGTTGTCGCGCACTTCGCCGCACAAGGCAAATTTGGAACAAGATTATAATAAAATCCAATTAGCAACTATCGAACAGAAAAAAAATGAACATTTATTGAAATGGATTACACAAAAAATCAATTCAACGTATGTAACTTTTGATAAAACGTATAATGATTGTCCTAATATGTCGAAATGGGTTGCGAAAAAGGCGCGCCCTTAATGCTTGGATAGGCGTAATTGAATAATAGAAGTTATCAAATTCAGATAACCTCAAAAAAAATGCGTTTCGGGAATAAGTCCCGAAACGCGTTTTTCGTAAAAGTGTCAACTACCTAACCCAAGTTGTGCGGTAGGCTGCTTGGGGTTCTATACAATTATCAATTATAACTTATGGTTTTCCATGACCATGTTTTTTATCATGTCCTTTGCCCTGTTTTTTCTTGCCGTGTTTGCAATCGTCGTCGTCTTTTTGAGCGCAACAGCTACTGCCTTTTTTACTTCCATGTTTGCACTTGGAGTTGTTTTCTTTTTCAGATTTGTTATGATTGCAAGTAGCACCACTATTATTGTTGCTACTATTGTTATGATTGCAAGTAGCACCACTATTATTGGTATGATTGCAAGTCGCAGCATTGCTGCCATGATTACAAGTCGTACCACCCTTATTATTGCTTGGTGACGAATTATTATTTGGTTTTGACCCGCCTTTGCCACCTTTTTTATTGTTTACAACGACTGGTAAATCCGTTGTATTTTGTGGATTGCCTGTACCTGTGTTATTAGGAGGGTTCGGGCTGCCCAATACAACCGGTAAATCTGTTGTATTTTGTGGATTGGCATTGCCTGTATTGTTCGCCCGTGTGGAAGTACTGCCCAATACAACTGGTAAATCCGTTGTATTTTGCGGCGTGCCTTTGCCTACATTTGGGGTGGTGGAGGCAGCTCCGCGTCCAATAGGCAAGTTCGTGGTATTTTGAGGTGCGCCTGCTTGTGCGAAAATGCTGCTGTGCAAAGTAGCAATACAAATGGTGGCAAGAAAAATTTTTCTCATAATCGAGAGCTTCGGTTTGTAAGTGGTGATAAAAATATTTTTTGATGGTGCAAAGATATGCCTCTTCTTTCCAGCAAAGCGTTAAACGCAATTTAACAACTCGTTAAGATGAGGTTAAAAAGGCAAAAACGAAGCCGAATCAATCATTTTAAGCCTTTTTGAAGAAAAATATGTAAGAATTTTCATTTTCATGAAATTCTTTTTGTAGATGCATGTAATGTTGAACACATAAATTGAAACTATCTTCTACATTCATGCTGCGACGGGTTTTGATGGTTTAAAATAGACATTTAATCCAATAGCGTATTTTCTAATTCGTTTTCAAAAATGAAAGGCGAATGCGTCACTGCCAATAGAAAATGGCATTTCCCAGATTTGACAATATTAGGCAATAAATTTTGTTGCCAATCAATCGCAAGAGACAGTTCTGGCTCATCAAACAAAACAATAAATCGACATTCCTCTGGGGCGTATAACAAATTGAGTAGTCGGAAAATTTATTTCCCGCGATACGCGGGAAATAAATTTTCCGACTACTCAATTCTTGATTCAAAAAACAGCAATTATAAAAGAATCGTCTCCAATTTCATGCCTCTTGAACCTTTGATTAAAACACAAGTTGTTGTATCCAATTTCATTTTTTGAAACCAATTTTTGACGGCAAGCGTTGTTTCAAAATGAGCATCCAGTGCCGTATGCACCTTTCCAAATTCGGAACCAACGGTTATAACTTTTTGAAAATCAAAGGATTGTGCTAATTTTAAAATTACTTCATGTTCTACCAAACTGTCCGCGCCCAATTCGCGCATATCACCCAAAATGGCTATTTTTGTTTTAAAAGGCATTTCCGAAAGGTTTTGTAACGCGCCGCGCATACTACTCGGATTGGCATTATACGCGTCCAATAAAATCGTCGCATCACCGCGTTTAACAATTTGCGAGCGATTATTGCTCGAAACGTAACTTTCCATCGCCGCCTTGATTTTCGCCGTCGGCACTTTGAAATACCTGCCTACTGCAATCGCCGTTTGGATATTGTTGAAATTATAAACGCCCACTAATTGCGTTTTGACCGTCATCAAACGCCCTTTGTCACTCAAAAAAGCCACTGCCAAAAACGGATGAACGCTTTTCAACACCGTTTCAATGTAAGGCGTGTTGACATTTGGTTTTTCACTTTTGCCATAAGTCAATGTCCGTGTCCCTGCGGGAATCAAATCTTTTAAAAAAAGTTCATCTTGATTCAAAAAAATCGTCCCGCGATGTGCCGAAAGATACCGATACAACTCCGATTTGGTCTGTTTGACCCCCTCAAAACTGCCAAAACCTTCCAAATGCGCCTTGCCGACATTCGTAATCAACCCATGAGTCGGCTCTGCAATCCGACACAAAAAATCAATTTCGCCCACATGATTCGCGCCCGTTTCGATGACGGCAACTTCCGTATCCGCAGGCATAGCGAGCAACGTCAAAGGTACGCCGATATGATTATTGAGGTTTCCTTTCGTGAAATGCGTCCGATAATGGGCTGCTAAAACATTGGAAACCAATTCTTTAGTAGTCGTTTTGCCATTAGAGCCAGTGATGACCAAGATAGGAATATCGAATTGACGGCGATGATGCCGCGCCAAATCTTGCAACGCCGTCAACACATCTGTAACAACGTACAAACGTTCATGAGGAGGCAAATTCGGGTCATCGATGATTGCGTAAGCCGCCCCTGCTTCAATAGCAGTTTGGGCAAAACGATTGCCATCAAAAGTTTCGCCTTTCAAGGCAAAAAACAAACAATCTTTGGTTATTTTCCGCGAATCGGTGACGATTTCGGGATATTTTTGATAAAGTTGGTATAAATTTGTAGTCATGTTTGAACGAATTTTAAGGGACTGTCTTAAAAGAAAAAGACCCGACAGGATTTGGCAAGCGGTACTATTGGAACACGGATGACGCGGATAGAGCAGATTTTCACGGATTTTTTTTACAGTATGCCAACGTCGGCGAGGTTTTAACCTCGCCGACGTTAATACGTTGATTACCAATTATTTACATTTTGATAGCTTATTCCCGCTTAATCACTTAGATGCTCGACATCGGTGAAAAGCTAAAAAAATCCGTGCAAATCTGCTCTATCCGCGTCATCCGTGTTCCAATAGTATCGCTTATCGAACCCTATTTTGTCAAAAATTTTAAATTTAATCTTTTGAGATAACTACTTCTGTTAATCATCTTCTGTTTTTAATTTTTCTGCATTTTCGGCAACCCGCAAGGCTTCAATAATATCGCCGATGTCGCCTGACATAATTTTATCCAATGAATATAAAGTCAAATTAATACGATGGTCTGTCATCCGATTTTGCGGGTAATTATACGTGCGAATTTTGTCTGAACGGTCGCCTGTACCCACCAAAGAACGGCGTTTTGCCGCCTGTTCCGCATCTGCGGAATTGCGTTGCGCGTCTGTGATGCGTTGAATGAGTCGCTGCATGGCAATTTCACGGTTTTGAATCTGCGAACGCCCTTCCTGACATTCCGAAACAATGCCTGTCGGCAAATGCACAATCCGAACCGCCGATTCCGTCCGATTGACGTGCTGACCGCCCGCGCCCGAAGACCGAAATACGTCAATCCGCAATTCCTCACGCCGAACTTTGATGTCTTCCAATTCCAATTTCGGAATCACGGCAACCGTTGCAGCAGACGTGTGAACGCGCCCTTTCGCCTCTGTCTCAGGTACGCGCTGAACGCGGTGTGCGCCAGATTCAAATTTTAATAAACCATATACGTCCTCACCCGACACTTCTAAAATAATTTTACTATAACCACCCAAAACACCTTCTGTCGCATCAATTAATTCCGTTTTTAGGTTGCGCGTATCGAAAAAACGTTGATACATGCGGTATAAATCGCCTGCAAAAATACTCGCTTCATCGCCGCCCGTACCAGAACGGATTTCAAATAAAACATCTTTGGAATCTTCAGGGTCTTTTGGAACCAACAACATTTTGATTTTAGCTTCCAAATCCGCTTTTTTCGGCTCCAAAATCGCCAATTCTTCTTTTGCAATCTCTCGAAAATCGGCATCTTCTATCATTTCACGGGCTTGCGCCGTCTCATCTGCCACTTTTTTGTACTCGTGAAACGCCACCACTATCGGATGTAACTCTTTGTAATCTTTATTAACTCGTTTAAACCGGTCCAAATCGCCAATGACATTGGGGTCTGAAAGTTGTTCTTCGAGGTGCATATATCTCTCGTAAATCGCTTGCAATTTATCTAACATACTGTTTATCAATTTTTTATATATTTGCGTAGAATTGTTTTGTAACACATAGTTCACATAGGAAGACATAGAACACATAGCGTTATTCTTTTCAAAGGACGCAATTTCAGCCGCAAGCCTCTATGTGTCCTATGTCTTTCTATGTGAACTATGTGTTACCCAAACGCCGCAAAAGTAACGTTTTTGAAAAACAAATCCTAAAAACTTAGGAGTCTCTTTTCAAAAATCGACCATTCGCCACATTTTCACCATTGCGCAATTTGAAAAAATACATCCCAATAGGCAGATTTGTAGTCGAAATACTACTTTTTCCCATTTCAAAAGTCAATAATTGTTTTGAAATCAATTGTCCTTTTATATTAAAAATCCAAATTTGTGCTTCTGAAGCTGTTGTTTCCCATTGCAAATGCAAGGTTTCGGCAACAGGATTGGGATAAGTTTGAACCAAAATCGGACGTAAAACTTCTGTTATAGGTGAAATTTTGTACAATAAGGCGCGTTTCACGGCTCGAAACGCATCAATTCGACCATGACCATACGTATTATTCGGAATCAAATTGCCAGAAGCATTGCCACAAGTTTGGTTGCTTTGCATGGGTTTTGCGGTTTCGCGGATGATTTTTTCAATCGTATCGACTTGACCCGCCAAACGCGGATTTGCCGAAATCATCAAGGCTATCAAACCCGTCACATGCGGGGCAGCCATACTCGTCCCCGTCCCCAAACCGTAACTATTGTTCGGATAAGTGGAAATAATGCCAACGCCCGGCGCGGAAACATCGGGTTTCATGGTGCGTGCCAACGAAAACGTATCGGGACCGCGAGAACTAAATCGGGCAATGCTATCATCTATTTTCGTCGCGCCGACCACAAAACTGCCTTTGAAAAAAGCAGGCGGCCCGCCAAAAGAGCTACAATCAGGTCCCGAATTGCCCACTGCAACCACCGGAACAATGCCCGCAGCCCGACAATGTAGGATAGCGCGTTCCATCAAACCCCAATTCGACGCATTACAACCCTCCGATACGTCACAATACCACGAATTGTTGATAACATGCGGTGCTTTGGACGGGTCAGGCAAAAGATTATTCAAATTCGTGGGTGCGAGAAACCATTCAAAACATTCAATATACGTTTGCAAAGTGCCATAGCCTTGCCGCATATTCCGCGCCGCTATCCATCGCGCTTCGGGTGCAACGCCCGTTTGCAAGGTGTCATTGCCAACGCCCGCCATCGTTCCCATCGTGTGCGTCCCATGATTGACATCATCACATGGTGCTAAAAGATTATATCCACAGGGATTGGCGCGACTTGTATCGGGTCGAATCGCATCGTGCCAGTTGTAATGATGGTTCGCAACCCCATTATTCCAGCCCCGATATGACTTTTTCAAACCAGAATGCATCCAATCATAACCCGTATCTGCGCCGCCAACCACCGCGCCCGCGCCCCGAATGCCCATCGCCCAGACGCTATCGGCGCGAATTTGGGTCAAACCCCAAGCATATTGCGTGACGGGCATCAACAAACCATCCGCAGGATTCGGCGCAACAACGTCCAATCGGCTGTGCGGATTATGAACAATTTGAGCCACTGCTGGGTCTTGCGACAATGCCGTAATGAGTTTCAAATCGCCTTTCGTGTAAATCATGTTGACTATCCAAAAAGATTGGTAATCAACATGTTGTGATTGAAGAAAAGATTGAATATTGGATTGCGATTTTTGAGCTAATTGTTGTAACGTTTTAAAAACATATTCGCCTTTTTGCGTTTTTGATGTTAATTGCGCAGCAGCAGAAACATCCGCTTGCGCCTGCAAAACAATGAAAAAATCGGTTTGCGCCCCTTTTTGGACAGCGTTTAAAACGGTAGGCTCTATTTTAAGCAACTCAGCATGGGTTTGCGCCCACATCGCGCTTTGTAACAAACTGGGAAAAAGTAAACAAATTATTTTTTTATACATGGTGAAATGGGTTGTTTTAAAAACGAATCTTTATCTTTTGTCTGAACGTGGATTTTGGGGATTCATTGGATTGATTAGACAAAATAAATTGAAATGCGGATTTTGCGGTTAAAGTTAAGTTAAAATGCTTATTTGAGAATTATTTTAGGCTATCGTGGATTCGACGGGCTAAACATCGGAAATCTTAAAGATTTCCGATGTTTAATTATTTGTAAGTACTTACAAAATAAAAAAGGTGCGTAGCACCACAACATTTGTAGCAAATTGGAATTTAAATCCACGTTTGAGGTGCGTAGCACCGTAACATTCAATTCTACCAATGTTGTGGCGCTACGCACCTCCGAAACGCGTTTATTCATCGTTTTTCTACCAATGTTGCGGCACTACGCACCTTTTTTGATTCTGTGGGTAATGGATAGGGTTTCAACCTCGACGACTTTTAAGATTTGATGCGTTTACTTTCTGCTTCGGAGCCAGCTTTGCGGTTGCTGCCTTTGACTTCGCTGTTTCCGAAGCGGTAATTGAAATTAATTTTGAATTGGCGACCTTCCCAAGTGCCTGTTGCTTGGGTGCTGATTTTGCCAAAATTCGTGGTTCCACTCCATTTTGCCGTTCTAAGCAGGTCCGTGAAGGACAATTTCACGGTTGCATTATCATTCCAAAACGTTTTTTGTAAACCCATATCTATCATTCCCTGCCGATTGCTGCGAAACGTACCCCAAACACTGGGCGAATTATACCAACCTGAAATTTCATATTTAAATCCTTTGCCAAGTGTAATCGCTTGTTCCGACCACAAACCATAGGAAATGGCTTGTAAATCCACCAATTTATTCTCCCCAAAATTCGCTTGATACCGCGAGTTATTACTCCAAAAATTGAAACTGCCCATCCACCATTTTGCCAAAGGCATGGGAATATTGATATTGAAAAAGTAATTATCCACTTTTGCCAAATTTTCTTTGGTTTGGTACAGAGCAACTCGATTGGTAACGGCATCTTTACGAGAATCAATGAGTTCTGCAAAAAAGTCATTGGTATGCGTATAGCCAATAGACGTATTTAAAAATTGCATGAATGAATGTCCTAATTCAATCGTATTGCTGAATTGCGGACGCAAAAAAGGATTGCCTTTTTGGAAAGTCAATTCATCAATTTTATTTTCAAAAGGATTCAAATCTTGATAATTCGGGCGTTCAATGCTGCGGCGATACGTCAAATTGAACGCATTTTTCGCGTTCAACGTCCAACTCAACCCAATATTAGGAAATAAATTGTAATAAGTCGTATCTACTTTTTCGCCTGCATTTTGGGGTTTGAAACTTTGCAAATCGCCTTTCGCATGTGTGCGTTCTCCGCGCAAGCCCACTTGTAAACTCACTTTTCCAAAAGTTTGGTTATAATTTAAATAACCTGCATTCACTAACTCATTGTATTTGAACGTGTTACTTCGGTCAATGCTCAATATATCAGCATTATTTTTCACATCATAAAAACGAAACGTATTATCCGAAACCACCTTTGACACTTTGAAACCAATGCCTAATTTGCCTTTGCCCAATCGTTGTTCATAATCGGTTTTGAACGTTTGAATTATAATATCCGTAGGTGTATTGTTTTTATAAATCGCGCTCGAATAAATCGTCGTTTCTGTCGGATTTTTGTAATAATTGGGTTGAAACGTATTGCTGCTGCTCGTAAAATTACCAAAATCGGCATCCATACTCCACTCATGCCCCAGCGTATCCACAAAACGATAATTTAAATTATAATTTAAATTGAGATTCTTGCCCGCAATATCGCTTGCCGCAATCAAAATCGAATCCAAACGGCGCGGTGCATTTTGGCTAATGAGCGTCCGACTCGTGCTATGAGACAGGCGGTCACTGTAATTGCCTGTGATAATCGCTCCAATAGTTTGTTTATCATCTAAATACACATCAGTACCTATTTTAATATTATAATTTAAATGGTCATTATAATGCGGTGTGTTTTGTTCAAAATAGAGGCTATCGCGTTGTGTATTGAGGGTCAAATCATTTTGCCAACGACCGCGATTATGACTTAAATTACTGAAAAAATTAATCTTTTTCCCCCTGTAATTCAAGGAGATAGAGCCATCTCCTTTCGGTGTAAGCCCGTAAGCCGCGCCCAAAGACAAATTCCCACTCGAACCTAATTTTTTATTTTTTTTCAATCGAATGTTGATAATGCCCGCATTGCCAGACGCGTCATATTTTGCCCCCGGATTGGAAATCATTTCAATCGCCTCCACATCGGCGGAATTCAATCCTTTCAAAAGGGATGCTAAATCTTTCCCACTCAACTGACTCGGTTTGCCGTCAATATAAACTTTGACCGCCGATTTGCCTTTCAACAAGACATTTTCATCTTTATCGACCGTCACACCAGGGGCTTTGCGCAATAATTCCAGTCCATTATTGCCAGTCGCGCTGATGCTTGCATCGACGTTGAAAACCATTCTATCGGGTTTTACTTCAATCATGGGTTTCATCGTCGAAATAGTCACTTCTTTCAACGCAGTTGAAAAAGTATTCATGGATAATGTTTTGATAATCAAATCTTTATCCGCCCATTCAAAAACAGGACTTTCTACATTTTTGAATCCAATCAAGCTCGCCCGAATAAAATAATTGTTTTTTTCCATTTTTTCAAATTCAAATTTCCCATCTGCATCCGTAATCGCGCCTTTCGTGAGGGCAGAATCGCGGGCTTGCAGCAACATAATGGAGACAAATTCGGCAGGTTTTCCCTTATCATCCATGATTTGTCCCATTATTTTTTGGGCATTGAGGAACGAGTTGACACTCAAAAGGAGCATCGAAAGACATAAAGCAGGTTTCATTGTTGGTAACATTTTTAATTCAGTATGATTTTTTTGACAAAACCATGACAAATCAAAAGCCCATAAAGTTACAAACAATTTGCCCACAACCGATGAATATCGTTTTTTAATCGACAAACAGTCGTACTTTGTGCCTTATTATGTTTCATCTTCGCATTCAGCACGAAGTATAACAACGTTTGGAGGGTTTGAAACCCTCCAAACGTTATAAGTAGTTAATGTTAAAAAAATCGACAACAACGTTTGGAGGGTTTGAAACCCTCCAAACGTTATAAGTAGTTAATGTTAAAAAATCGACAACAACGTTTGGAGGGTTTCAAACCCTCCAAACGTTAGATGAAACGTTATAATACCTTGAAAATCAATTTTTTAGTGGTAATTAAGTGGTGAATATTTTAGATTGTTTTGCCTTTTTGTACGCCCACCAAACGCCAATCGCCAATAAAATCACAGACCATAAATGCAGCACGCCTATCACCAATTCCAATATCATTGCCCAACTGGTCTGAATCGCGCCCATTGCCCGAACCGCAAAACTGGGTGTGTAACGCTCGGAAGTTGGATTGGCTTTGGTGGTTTTCAAGACATTGGGTTCTTGATAAACCAATAATTTCACTTCGCTATACGAGCCTCTTGACTGCAACCTATCCAGAGAAAAATACTCAACATTGGAAGAACAAACCGATTCATTTTGAAAATATTTTAATGAAAAACTTTTTGACGATTCTTAATAAAGATGCAACAAACCGCGAAATGGCACAGGTAAAAAGATTATATTTACGATTTAAATTCCAATTTATTCATTGTTTAAAATTAAAATATGCAATTCAATCGGCATCTTTCGTTGACTGTCCACACGATATACGTGATTTTGACAGCTTTACAATTGATTTTTATTCCAAATATGTTATTAAGCATGTTTGGATTTGACGCGACATCCGAAATTTGGATTAAAGTTTTAGGCGTTGTCGTTATGTCGTTAGGGTTTATCTACACCGCGATTGGGCGAGAAGGCAATGCCGCAATCGTCCAGTCAACCGTTTGGGCGCGGTGGTTTGTGGGCGCGGGTTTCCTATTATTAGTTGCTTTTGGACAGGCAAAACCAAATCTTATTTTGTTTGCAGGCATTGATGTCGCTACTGCGACCTGGACTTGGTTTGAATTGAAGAAAAAGGCAAACGGGTAAAGTACAGGCACAGGAGGTTTCGTGGAATCATTTTCGGAAAATTTTCGAAATAAGATGTGTATGATTTGAAGGATTTTGGGTGTGTTCCTTTGCGTTATCCAACCTCAAATATGCATCTCCTAAAAGAACACTAACGTCGGGAAGGTTTGAAACCTTGCCGACGTTGATACGAATCCCCTTTTGCCCTTTTCACCTCAAAATACTTATGGGTAATGGACAGCGTTTGCAACTTGACGCAAGTTATGCTCGAATTGATTTACAAATCATTATAGGAAATGTATATCCTTGCAATCCTTTAAATCATCCGCAATCCACATTCCGAAATTGTACTATCTTTGCCTTTTAAAAAAAGCTAAACATGACCATTCAACAATATCTTGACCTCATTCACAAACAAGTCAAACTTGGCAATGCGACCGAACATACGTTTCGGGGTTATTTAAGTCAGTTGATTGAAACGATTTCGCCTGAAACGCTCGTCACGAATGAGCCGAAACGCCAAAAATGTGGCGCACCTGATTACATTTTAACCCAAAAAGGCATTCCAATTGGTTACATTGAAGCCAAAGATATTGGGGATAAAGATTTAGCGGGCGAAAAGGCAAATAAAGAACAATTCGACCGATACAAAAAAGCGTTACAAAATATAATTTTTACAGACTACCTTAATTTCAATTTTTATTGGGGGGGGGGGGCGAAAACAGAATTTTACTTGGTTCTGTAACTTCCAAAGGTATTCAAGGGTTTCCAGCACATTATGAAACGTTCTTGCAACACATTCGAGCCTTTTGTGTTCCCAAAAACAGCACCCTTAAAAGTAGTCGTCAATTGGCAAAAATGATGGCAGATAAAGCCCGTTTACTCGCCGATGTGATTGAACGAGCGTTAGATTCTGACGAAGCGTCCCATGAAAATTCGACGCTCCAAGACCAATTTTTAGCTTTCAAAGACATTCTAATTCACGATATTACGCATAAGACTTTTTCAGATGTGTATGCTCAAACCATTGCTTATGGCTTACTTGCAGCGCGGTATCACGACCCGACTTTGGACACCTTTTCGCGTCAAGAGGCGGCGGAATTGATTCCAAAATCGAACCCGTTTTTACGCAAATTGTTTCAATATATTGCGGGTTTTGATTTGGACGACCGTATCAAATGGATTGTGGATAGTCTCGTCCAAATCTTTTTGGCGTGTAATGTTGTCGAACTGTTGGCGGATTCCGCAAAGGAGACCAATCAAGATGACCCGATTATTCACTTTTACGAGACCTTTTTGAGTGAATACGACCCGCTTTTGCGCAAAGCGCGCGGCGTTTGGTACACGCCGCAACCTGTGGTACAATTTATCGTTCGGGCGGTAGATGACTTGTTAAAATCGGAATTTAATTTGTCAAAAGGCTTGGCGGACAATACAAAAACAAAAGTAAAGGTTTTAAAACAGGGTAAAACAGTTGAAAAAGAATTGCATCGGGTTCAAATTCTCGACCCTGCGACGGGTACGGGCACGTTTTTAGCCGAAGTCGTCAAACACATTTATCAAAAATTTAAAGGACAAAAAGGGATTTGGTCGGGTTATGTGGAGCAACATTTGTTGCCGCGTTTGCATGGTTTTGAATTGTTGATGGCGAGTTATGCGATGGCGCATTTGAAATTGGACTTATTGTTGACCGAAACGGGCTTCAAACCTACGAAACAACAGCGTTTGGGCATTTATTTGACGAATAGTTTGGAAGAACATCATCCTGATACGGGGACGCTTTTTGCAAATTGGCTCAGTACCGAAGCGAATGAAGCGAATCATCTCAAACGCGATTCGCCTGTGATGGTGGTGATGGGGAATCCGCCGTATGCCGTGAGCAGCAGTAATAAAAGTGAGTGGATTGAAAAACTACTTGTGGACTATAAAAAGGATTTAAACGAACGCAATATTCAACCGCTTTCGGACGATTACATCAAATTTATTCGCTTCGGGCAACATTTTGTGGAAAAAAATGGTGAAGGGATTTTAGCTTACATCTCGAATAATAGTTTTATTGATGGCATCATTCACCGCCAAATGAGAAAACATTTGTTGGAAACGTTTGATACCATTTATATTTTGGATTTGCATGGAAACGCTAAGAAAAAAGAAGTGGCTGCTGATGGTTCAACAGACCAAAATGTGTTTGAAATCATGCAAGGCGTGAGTATTAACCTTTTTGTCAAAACGGGCAAAAAGAAGAAAAATGAACTCGCAAAAGTGTTTCAGTATGATTTGCAAGGCAAACGCAGCGAAAAATACGATTTTCTATTGAAAAATAATCTTAAATCTATTGAATGGAATGATTTAGCCTATACAAAACCTAATTTTTTCTTTGTCAAAAAGGATTTTAGCGCAAGTGGTACGTATGAACTTGGGTTTAAAATAGATGAATTGTTTACGATTTATAATACAGGTATTGAAACAGGTAGAGACGATTTTTTTGTTGATATTGATTCTAATACCTTAAAAAAGAGAGTAGAAAATGTGTTTTCAAACCTAAATAATAATACACTTCTCAGTGATTATAAAATTAGTAATACTACGAGTTTCAAGTTTAAAGATAATTTAAGTAAGTCATCTTTTGATGTTAACAAAATAAAAAAAATTTTATATCGCCCATTTGATTTGAGATACACATATTATGATACTAACATTCAACGAAGGGCAAGTTATAATACGATTAAGCATTTAATGAGTGATAATCTTGCTATTGCAACATGCCGTCAACAAAGTACTTTTGATTTTCAACATGTGGTAATCACTAATTGTATTGTTGAGAGATGTACTGTATCATTACAAACGAAAGAAACAGGTTACATTTTCCCTCTTTACCTCTATCCCGAAACCAAAGGACAACTCGCGCTCGGCGCAACGGACGCGAGAACGCCGAATTTAAACCTTGTCATCGTGGAAACGCTCGCAACAAAATTGGGTTTAAAGTTTGTAAACGAAAAAGAAAAGGGCAAAACAACGTTTTCACCAATTGATATTTTGGATTACATTTATGCGGTGTTGCATAGCCCGACGTATCGGGCGACGTATCAAGCGTTTTTGAAAATAGATTTCCCACGTGTGCCGTACCCGAATGATGCGGAAACGTTTTGGCAAAAGGTCGCATTAGGTGGGCAATTGCGACAAATTCATTTATTGGAAAGCGCAATCGTCGAAGATTATATCACCGAATATCCGATAGATGGCAATAATCAAGTGGAAAAAATCCGCGCTGTCCCCGCCGCAAACGTCGTCGAGGTTTCCAACCTCGACGACGTTGATACAACTTTTTTAAATGTGTATATCAATGAAAATCAATATTTTGCAAACGTTCCTGCGGTCGCATGGACATTTTACATCGGCGGCTACCAACCTGCCCAAAAATGGTTGAAAGATCGAAAAGAAAGGATTTTAGATTTTGATGACATCCTGCATTATCAGAAAATCATTGTTGCGCTTGCGGAAACGGCGCGTTTGATGCGCGAGATAGATGATTTGAATTAGGAAACTTATCAACACTTAACAGGTTTTGCAAACCTGTTAAGTGTTGATAAGCAATATTTTATAAATAGGAAAGCTTTTTTTTAAGTTTATAGGCACAATCCCCCGCATCTTGTTCTGTAACAACCGTCACTTCCAAATTGGATTGTTTGATTGTTAATTTTTGTTGAATTAAGTTGCATAATTGTTCGTCGGATGGCATTAACAACATCAAATAAATGTGATGCGTTTCCTCAACCGTTTGTAATTCGTTGACTAAACCCGACCACCGATAAATTTTATCTTTAATATCTTGTTTTTTTTTCAAATCGAACGAAAGCGGTTGTACACAATGCCAAATACCATTTTTGACAGCATGATCAAAATCAATGACATCCGATTGCGTTTTTATTTGATGCAATTTTAAACATTTTGTTATTTTCTGTTCATCAAAATATTGTTTATAAATTTTCGTCCAAGCATAATGATCATCATGTCGAGGTTCCGTCGTTTCTTTGGAATATTGCCCGATGAGCCGCTCATAGAGCGATTCAAATGCTTTATGATGGTCAAAATGAAACCCTTTCGATGATTCAGCAAAAAATAATGTATTATCATCTTTGGGCAAAATAGTTGTCGTTACCTGTTCAATATGATTGAAAATCAATTGTTTATCTATTATTTTTTTGCCTAAATCTGAAAAGGTGCGCTGCAATGCCTTCAAACTTTTGAGCAAAAACTCGCCTGATATTTGCCCGTAAAAATGGGATAACCGACTGTATTTTTCCGTCATTCGGGTTCGTAAAAACCCCGTTTGCGGGTCAAAATAGACCAATCCAATATTGACGAATTCTCCTGAAGCGACATCATGCCGATAACGGAGCAATTGATATTCGTAAGTTACTTTAGCAATTTTGTCCATATCTCTTCTTTGAAAGTTTCAGAATTAAGGTTGATTGTATTAAAATGCGCTTGTATATCGCCGATTTCATTTTCTTTTTGCCACTCTGTAGGTACAAAGGTACGAACTTGATGCCAAAAAAAGTCATCTAATAAAGCATATTTTTGAAAAATAGGTTCTAATTTTAGAAGTGTATTATTTTGTTTTAAAGTTGCATGAAAAAAATGATTTTTCGCCGCCGCCGCGTCTAACTCGCTAAGTTTATAAGGAGTCGGGTTCCGTAACCAAGAAAACATATCTAAAAACCCAAAACCTAATTCATGATCAATGATATAGATATTTCCTTGATTGACAAACATATTTGGCTTTTCAAATCGTCTATCACCATTCTGAATCCATAAATCATAAACAAAAATTTGAAGTGCTTGATGTAATTGTTCTAAATTGAACGATTGATTTTGTACAATCGTATTATTAGGAGTCATTTTAAGACTTCCGAAATTAAAACCGATACTTTTTTGAATTTGTTTGAAATCGGAATGTCTTGATACCGTTTTTAAAAAATCATCCGTTACTAAAATTTTAACAGGCGTAGGCGTATGAATCCCCAAAGTCATAGCGATGAAAGCAGCGATTAATTCTCGTGCACTGGCTTTTTCATTCATGCGCTCCGCGCCCCGATATTTCAGAACATAATCATTTTCTACAAATGTATAA
>JAAFJT010000035.1 GCA_013298955.1 Chitinophagales bacterium | reverse complement strand
CCGAACGCTTGCGCATAAAATATAAGGATTTTAAAAAAATGTTAAAATAATTGGTAAAAAACGTTCACAGTTCTATCAATTTGTTACTTTTGCGCGTTGTGTTTTAAACATTTTTTTGAAAAATAATATGAAAAATAACGAATTAGCGCGCTTATATTACCGTGAAATCCTCAAAATCTGGGATAATTCTGATGGCGTTTCCTTAGTGGTCAAAATCAATCGGTTGCACGATTTATTGATACAAGTCTTTGTCAATGCGACTGCATTAGAAAAAATTCAATTTACAACGCTTTTTGCGCGAATCGTTTTTGCATGTCAAAAATATGATATTCCAAGTCGAATGCAATTTTACATTCATGCGTTCCGCAAAGTGGCGCGTTCCGTGAATGAATACACTGGCACGACGGAAATCAATGAAAAAATGACGGCAGAATATTGGCTTGGACTGAAAGTTTGTGCCGAATCGGTCAAACATTTGGTCGAAGATGCCGAAAATTCGATGGATGCGGAGGAGAAAAAGCGATTGTTCAAAATCCTGCCGCGCAATTACGCGTATCAATTGCAACCTGTCGAAATTCAAAAACATTATTCAAAAGCCCGTGTCACGATTTTATATGACGACCCAAAGTTAGAACAATTTGTGGCAACTTGGGAAACAGACCCGAGTGCGGTGCTTCGGATTCAATACAATATCCCAGAACGCAATGAAAATTTTAAAAAAACCATTGCAGTTATTAAAGAATATTTTGGTTTTCCGTTGACATTGAATTTGATTGAAGTCGAAGTGGATATTCATGGCATTTGGCGACCGCGCATGTTCGTCGTTGAACCCGATTATTTGGTGGATGTCACGAGTATTGCGGAGTGTTTTCGGAGTGAAGGCGCGGAAGCATTGACGTATTTGCTCAAAAAATTTCAATCGCATACAATGGGCAAAGCGATGATGATTGGAAATATTGCCAACTTTTTTTTAGATGAGTTGATTGCCAATCCTGAAGCGGATTTTCCTACGACGTTTCGCAAAGTGTTTAGGCTCAGTCCATTAGCATTTTGTTTGTATGAGGAAAAAGAAATGCACGAGATTATGGATGAATCGAAAAAGCACTTTTTCGGCATCAAACTCATGGTCAAAGGAGAATTTCAACGCAATAACATACAACTTGCGGATTGTTTTATCGAACCTTCGTTTGCGGCGGAAACTTTCGGCATTCAAGGGCGATTAGATTTATTTTATAAAAATCCGAAAAATGATAAATCGGCGATTGTCGAGTTAAAAAGTGGTAAATTGTACAAAGCGAATATTTATGGTATCAATCAAAATCACTTTATGCAAACGCTTTTGTACGATTTAATGATTGAATCGTCCTTCAAAAACAAGACCAAACCTGCCAATTTTATCCTCTATTCGGGTTTGGAAAAAGACCGTTTGAAGTTCGCGCCTGTTGCCAAATCGCAACAAGCAGAAGCGATTAATGTGCGCAATCAAATCCTTGCCTTAGAACAATGTTTGGTTAATTTAAATAAAGACGATTCTTTATTCCAAGAAAACCATATTTTTAAACGAATGATTTCAAAAATGCAAAAAGAAGCAACCGGTTTTGAACGAACCCAAGTGGAGCATTTTGAAAAAGTATTTAGCGGTATGAGTGATTTGGAACGCACGTATTTCATGGCATTTACGTCGTTCATTTCGCGGGAACATCAATTGGCAAAAACGGGTTCGCAAGGCGTTGACGGATTGAAAGGCGTTGCATCGCTTTGGCTCAAAAGTTTGGAAGAAAAAGAAGATGATTTTGAAATTTTAAGTTACCTCAAAATTGACGAAAATAAGACGACAGAGGCAGACCCGTTCATCACTTTTCAACGCACAGAGCGCACCAAAGAGTTAGCGAATTTTAGAATTGGCGATATTATTGCCTTATATCCTGCGGATGATGCCGACGGCGCAAGCACGGCTTTGGATAATCAAATTTTCAAATCAACGATTATTGCTATTGATAAAAACAAGGTAATCATTCGATTGCGTTCAAGGCAGTTGAATCAGAGCATGTTTGAAACAACGCATTTTTGGCACATTGAACATGATTTATTGGATAGTAGTTTTACGGCGATGTATCGGAGTTTATTTGATTTTGCGCAAGCGTTGAAACCCAAACGCGATTTGTTATTGGGTTTGAGTCCGCCGATGCAAGCTACGGAACACCATTTCAATGCCACTTATTTGGAAAAACAAGGTTTGACGGAGGAACAAAAACGCGTTTTTCAAAAAATAATTGAATCCAAAGATTACTTTTTGTTGTGGGGTCCACCCGGTACAGGGAAAACGAGTGTGATGTTGAAACATTTGGTGGGTTATTTATTGAAACATTCGGAGCAAAATATTTTACTTTTAGCTTATACGAATCGAGCCGTAGATGAAATTTGTGAAGCGATAGAAGATTTAGGTGATTGGGTCAAACCGTTGTATTCGCGGATTGGTTCGCGGTTTTCGACGGGTGAAGCGTATCGAGACCAATTGTTAGAAGGACAAATTGCAGCGATTTCGACCCGAAAAACGTTGAAAACCTACATTGAAGGAAAACGCGTTTTTGTAGCTACGGTTTCTTCGATATTGGGCAAAAGTGAATTGTTTCAACTCAAAAAGTTTCAAACGGTGATGATTGATGAGGCATCTCAGATTTTAGAACCGATGTTGGTGGGTTTATTGCATCATTTTGAACGATTTGTGTTGATTGGCGACCATAAACAATTGCCTGCGGTGGTGACGCAATCGGAAAAAGAATCGGCGGTAGAAGCACCGAATTTGCATTCGATTGGGTTGAAAAACCTGCGCAATTCTTTGTTTGAACGCTTGTATAAAAAGAGTCAATATGAAGATTGGCATTGGGCATTTGACCGTTTAAGTCGGCAAGGGCGCATGCACGATGACATTATGCGCTTTCCAAGTGAAGAATTTTATGAAGGCAAATTGCGCATTTTGCCAGAAGGGATGAATGCTAAACAATTGAAACCCATTGGTTTAAAGTTAGAAAAAGAAGCGGAATCGTTTCAAAAACAGCTTTTATCAAATCGAATGTTGTTTTTTGATACGCCTGTTGACAATGCCGATAAGCGGAGTAAAACCAATCGGTATGAAGCGGTTTTGATTGCCAAAATGGTGGCAGCATTTGAAACAATTTATAAATCAAATCAACGCGATTTGAAACCTTATACGATTGGCGTTATCACGCCGTATCGGGCGCAGATTGCCCAAATTCGGCAAGTTTTGCAAGAAGAAGGCAGGAATCCTGACCTTTTGACGATTGATACGGTGGAACGGTATCAAGGTGGTGCGCGCGATATTATCCTCATTTCGCTTTGTACGAATCGCGTTTCGCAATTAGATTCGTTGATGTCATTGTCGGAAGAGGGCGTTGACAGAAAATTAAATGTGGCGATTACCCGTGCAAGGCGACATTTAATTTTGGTTGGTAATGAAGGCATTTTGCAAGGTAATGAGATTTATAAAAAATTAATTGAAAAAGTACGGGCTACATCGCCGATGTTTGTGTAGCCGTCACGCAACCTTTTAAAAGCAAAATCGACTTTTAGTCTAAAAAAAACAGTGATTCGTAGTAAAATTTATCCAAAAATCGTGTTTTTCAGCGTTTAGAAACGTCAATATCAATACCTTTGTGGTGACATTTTCTAATTCAAATAAAAATTAAAATAATATGAAATTACGCTTCCCGATAGTGATGGGATTCAGCATGGTTTGTGCCAACAATGGTTTTGCACAAAAGGACAAAGCGCCTGCTAATTGGTTTAATTTGGACAAAACCGAAAATAGTGTCAACGGCGTGAGTACGGAAAAGACTTATCGAGAGTTGTTGAAGGGCAAAAAGGGGCAGACGGTGATTGTTGCCGTGATTGATGGCGGGGTGGATCCGCAACATGAGGATTTGAAAGACATCATGTGGATTAATAAGCGTGAAATTCCGAATAATGGCATTGATGATGACAAAAATGGTTATGTAGATGACATTTATGGTTGGAATTTTTTGGGCAATAAAGATGGTAAAAATGTGCATCACGAAACGTTGGAAGTGACGCGGGTTTATGCAAAATTGCGCACCAAATTTGATAAAATGGATGTTTCCAAACTCACAGGTAAGGATAAAAAAGAATATGAAGATTACGAGAAAATCAAGAAAGAAGTAGAAGAAAATCGAAATGAAGCGACCCAAGCATTAGAACAAATTGAAATGACTAAGAGCTTGATTACAAAGGCTTTAGAAGCTGCTGAAACGGTTTTAAAAGACCAACGCATTACCAAAGAAAATATAGATAAAATTGACCCAAAAGGCGACCAAACCTTAATGATGAGCAAAGGGATTTTATTGAAATTGGTTGAGTCGGAAGGAGACCAAGAATCGCTTGCTAAGATGAGGGGTGATTTGGATGAGCAATTGAAAGCGGAGATTGAACGGTATGAAGGCAAGGCTAAATTTCAATACAATCCCGATTTAGACACCCGTAAGGATATTGTTAAGGATGATTATTCCAATCCTGATGATAGAAATTATGGCAATAATGATGTAAAAGGACCTGATGCGTTTCACGGAACCCATGTTGCGGGCATCATCGGCGCGATTCGGGATAACAATAAAGGTATCAAAGGCGTTGCCGACAATGTGCGGATTATGGCAGTTCGTTGTGTGCCTGACGGCGATGAACGCGATAAAGATGTTGCGAATGCGATTCGGTACGCGGTGGATAATGGTGCGACCGTTATCAATATGAGTTTTGGCAAAAGTTATTCGTGGGATAAAAATGCAGTGGATAGGGCGGTGAAATATGCTGCAGACCATGATGTTTTGTTAGTGCATGCGGCAGGCAATGATGCGAAAAACAATGATGCAGACCATACGAATTTTCCAACGCCCATTTTTGAGCGCAAATCGTTGTGGAAACGCTGGTTTGGCAAGAAAAAAGCAACGAATTGGGTAGAAGTAGGTGCGTTATCGTGGAAAACGGATGACAAATCAGTGGCTAATTTTAGCAATTATGGTCAAAATAATGTAGATGTTTTTTCGCCAGGAGTGGATTTATATTCGACTACGCCTGATGGCAAATATCAAAATGCGAGTGGTACGTCGATGGCATCTCCTGTGACGGCGGGTGTTGCGGCGATGTTGCGGTCTCATTTTCCAGATTTGACGGCGGAGCAAATTAAAGAATGTATTGAAAAATCGGTTGTGAAGCAATCGTATAAGGTTAAAAAACCGGGTAGTGAGGAAAAAGTAGAGTTTTCAACCCTTTCTCGCACAGGCGGAACGGTCAATTCATTCAAAGCAGTGCAATTGGCAGGACAAATGAAAGGTAAGAAAAAACCATCACCGCGCGCTTAATCAGCTCAATTGGAACGCGGATGACACGGATTGGGCGGATTTTCGCGGATTTTTTTAAATCCGCGAAAATCCGCCCAATCCGTGTCATCCGCGTTCCAATTGAGCTAATTACTAACGAATAACCACATCTTTGAGATAATCTTCGCCTAATTCTTTATTTAAATTTTGCCAAATCTTATCTTTTCCATAAAATAATTCGTGCCGCAAGGAAGATGAATCTATTTCCACAAACAAAACGCGTCTGCGTACATATAACTTTCGCGTATAAGTTTCAATGTTTTTGCCCATCACCCTGCCCCACATAGCGACAATTTTAGCATCATTAACTCGGTCTGTCCACTTCATAGTGCGGATGACTTCCAATAAAATATCGGCGATAGATCGTTCAAATTGACGTTGCATTTTTAATTATTTTAATGTACAAATAATTGGTTTCCATTTTTTTAGTCTGAATTTTTCCAACTTCTTTGATGATTTCCAATGGTTGAATTGATGGTTTCATAACCATGTGGAAAACACCATGTGCAACCAGAACACACCCCATTCACAAGGCGCGATAATTGGACATTAGACATTTTAGTTGGAAAATCGACGATTCCAATCTCATTTAAGCCAAAGGCTTTTTGATAGATTCTTTTAACTAAGCTACTTATGGAGCAAATTTAAGCCTATTTTTGATTAATTCATCGGATTTTTTTTGAAGATTGTCTCGTTTAAGGAGTTTTAACGCTGCTTCAACCGTTTGAACAGGTTGTTTACATGCTTTATTTTGGCAAACATAAATCCATGTTTCATTTTTTTTAAACTTATTATTTAATAATTCTAACGATGAAGGTACGGTTGAGCCGAGCAAGTACGTATTGGGCAAGTACTGTTTTGCCAATGCTTGACGCAATTGAAGTGCCTTTTTACCTACAATTGCTACTTCAATTGGCGGTTTCTTTTGTTGATAAACCCCTTTGCACCATTCATAATAAAAAACAGATTGTTGTGAATTATCCAGTAGCGAGTGCATCGTTTCAAACATTTTTGATGCTTTTTTTAAATAAATCGGTTTATCTAATAACGTTCCCAATTGTTGCAAGGCTAACGCAAACACCGCATTCGGACTTGGCAAAACGCCATCTGTAACAGGCACTTCTCGAAAATAGAAGGTAGAATCGCCTTCGGAGGAGCCAAAAAGGTCACTTTTGGCATCTTGAAAATGTGTCAATACGTAATCTGCCAATTGTGCCGACTTTTGCAACCATTTTTCATCAAAAGTCATTTCATAAACCTTCAAAAAGGCTTGAATCGTGTATGCGTAATCTTCCAAAAAACCATTTAAATCGTCCGTTCTTTTCAATTGTCCATGAATATTCATCCGTTCTTTCACTAAAAAATGAGCATTTTTTAAAACTATTTGTTGATAATTGGGTTCACCCAAAGCATTGTAAGCATTCGCCAAAGCAGTTACCATCAACGCATTCCAACCTGTCAATATTTTTTTATCTACATGTGGCGCAATTCGTTTACGCCGAACCTTAAACAAAATTTTATTGCAATCTTCAATGGTTTTTAAATGATTTAAATTTGAATTATTCGATTTTATCAAAATATTTTTGGGCGATTCAAAATTACCGGTTGCAGTAACACCGTAATATTGACAATAAAGCTCCGATTTTGACCCTAATATTTTATCTATTTCCGCTTTCGTCCAAGTGTAATAATCGCCTTCTTTGGCATCCGCATCTGCATCCGATGAAGCATAAAAGCAGCCTGTTGAATCCAACCATTCGCGTTGCGCAAATTCAATAGTTTGTTTTATAACATTTTGATAATCAATATTTTGCGTACTTTGATACGCATGGCTGTATAAACTAATTAATTGAGCATTGTCATACAACATTTTTTCAAAATGCGGTGTATTCCATAAAGAATCGGTCGTATATCGCCCAAAACCGCCGCCTAACACATCGTATAAACTTCGATGGGCAACCTTTTGTAAAGTCAATGTTACGGCTTGTTGGGCAATCGAATCGCGTTCTAAAACGGATATTTCCAACAAAAAGTTGAATAATGCAGGCGTAGGAAACTTGTTTCGAGCGATTAAACCGCCCTGCTTCAAATCTAAATTATTTTTTATATGTTGAATGCTTTTTGAAATATCCATTTGAAGCGTTGTATCGCGTTCCGTTGGCAATGCGTAAGCATTTTGCACGCCTTTTTGCAGTTGTTGAGCATAATTTTGAAGTTTTTTTGGATTTTGCTCGTACGCTTTCAAGAAATAGTTCAGAATTTCCGACCATTTTTCTTTGGGTAAATACACGCCAATCCAAACAGGACTGCCATCAGGCAACGCAATCACATTCAAAGGCCAGCCACAACTCGAACCATTTAATAATTGACACGCTTTCAAATACATCTGGTCAATATCAGGGCGTTCTTCTCTATCGACTTTGATATTTGTAAAATGAGTATTCATAAAATGCCCTATTGTGGAATCTGAAAATGTTTCACGTTCCATTACATGACACCAATGACAAGACGAATAACCAATGCTAATAATCATTAATTGATTGCTAATCAATGCTTTTTGTAAAACATCCGTGCGCCATGCGTTCCAATGAACAGGATTTTGAGCATGTTGTCGCAAATATTCACTTTTTTCATCACCTAAATTATTTTGGGATAAGGGTTGTTGCGCAAAGCAAAAAAAGGTTAAAAAGACAAGTAGGTAAATAAGAGGATTTTTCATATGTAATGTGTGGTACAATTGGAACACGGATGACGCGGATTTTGCGGATTCTCACGGATTTTTTTTGGATATACAAAAAGAATCGAGCAAAACTAAAAAAAATCCGTGAAAATTCGCAAAATCCGCGTCATCCGTGTTCCAATTGTATCCACATGAATTTTCTTTCAAAACATTGCTTTCCGAAACTAAATTGTAATTTTGCTTTTCCTTACAATTACGAGTATTAAACCAATTTTTTATAAAATATTTTACAAGGCTATGAAATTCAATGTATTATGTGTAATAGTATCGCTCTGCTTGACGGTAAATGCGCAACAATTACCCTTATTGGAATTAGTTAAAAGCGAACATTCTGGTATTTCGTTCCAAAACATGATTCGGGAAAACGCACAACACAACCACATTATTTGGGATTATGCCTACAATGGCGGCGGAGTCGCAGCAGGCGATATTAATAATGACGGTTTAGCCGATTTATTTTTCACGGGCAATCAAGTGGGCGATGAACTTTATTTGAATCAAGGCGATTTCAAATTCAAGAATATTACAAACAATTTATTGAAAAATCCACCACATAGTTGGTCATCAGGCGTGACGATGGCGGATGTGAATGGGGATGGCTGGTTAGACATTTACGTCTGTCGTTTCGAGCCGACGAATGATACGACGAAACGACGTAACTTATTGTTTATCAACAACAAAGACCTTACTTTTACGCGTGACGATGGCGGATGTGAATGGGGATGGCTGGTTAGACATTTACGTCTGTCGTTTCGAGCCGACGAATGATACGACGAAACGACGTAACTTATTGTTTATCAACAACAAAGACCTTACTTTTACCGAATCTGCTGAAGCCTATGGACTTGCAGATATTGGCTTTTCGGTGCAGGCGAGCTTTTTTGACATGGATAGAGATGGCGATTTAGACGTATATGTAGTCAATCAACCGCCGAGTAATAATATCGAAAAATGGCAAGAACGCCTTAATCCCAAAGGTTGCACAGGCTATTCCGATAAATTGTATCGAAATAATGGCAATAATACTTTTACAGATGTGACGATTGCCGCAGGCATTGAAAATTGTTCGTATGGGCTGAATGTGGTCGTTTCTGATTTGAATAATGATGGTTGGCAAGATATTTACGTTTCAAATGATTATTTTATATCTGATTTTTGTTATATCAATCAAAAAGATGGTACTTTTATCAATAAAGATAAGTCGTATTTCAAACATCAATCGCTGTATTCGATGGGCGCGGATATTGCCGATTTCAATAATGACGGTTTTTTGGATATTTACACGGTGGATATGAGCGCGTCAGACCATTATCGCAATAAATCGAATATGGCTTCCATGAATACGGGGCGTTTTCAAAACATTTTAGACGCAGGTAACAATCATCAATATATGTTTAATGCGTTGCAAATCAATCAAGGAAATGAAAAATTTTCTGAAATTGCGCAATTAGCAGGGGTTGCGAACACCGATTGGAGTTGGAGTGCGTTGTTTTTAGACCTTGATAATGATGCGAAAAAGGATATTTTCGTGACAAATGGCATCAAACGCGACATTCGATTTGTCGATGGACTGAATAAAATGAAAGCATCTTTGGCTTCTAACACGATTCGATTGAGTGAAATTATTAATAACTTCCCATCGCAAAAAATAAAAAATTACGCATTTCGCAATGAAGGGGATTATCATTTTAAAAATAATACCGATTGGGGCTTTGGATTGGAAAGTTTTTCAAATGGGATGGCGTATGCCGATTTAGATAATGATGGCGATTTGGATTTGATTGTCAATAATGTCGATACTTTGCCGTTTTTGTTTAAAAACAAGAGTCAAAACCGCTTTTTGCGATTAAAATTAGAAGGTTCGGCTCAAAATAAATTTGGTTATGGGGCGCGAGCGACGCTTTTTTATAATAGTGGCGAAAAACAAATGGTTGAATTAAGCCCGACACGTGGTTATTTATCGTCATCTGAACCGATTTTGCATTTTGGTTTAGGAAGCATTCAAAAAATAGATAGTTTGGAATTAAGGTGGCCCGATGGAAAGGTTTTTAAACAAAAAGACATTGCTTCCAATCAAGTTTTAACCTTGAAATACAACGATAGTTTGATTGACAATCCAATTATTATTTTAAATAATGCTATTTTTAAAAATTATAATTTGGCAAGTGGCGCATTTAGCCACCAAGAAGTTGATTTCAATGATTTTCAAAAAGAAGTTTTATTGCCTAATAAATTATCCCAAATCGGACCCGCTTTGGCAGTTGGAGATGTGAATAATGATGGATTAGACGATTATTTCGTTGGCGGCGGCGCGAATCAAAACAGTCAAATCTTTGTGCAACGACCGAATGGCAAATTTCAATGGCTGTTTTTGACCGCAGATTCGTTTGCCGAAACGACTAAAGCCTTGTTTTTTGATGCGAATGGAGATGGTAAATTAGATTTATATGTTGGGCATGGCAGCAATCAATATCCGACCCATTCCACGATGTTACAAGACGAGTTATATATTAACAAAAATGGTCAATTTACGTCCGATTTGGACGCGCTGCCGCAGATGTTGATTTCAACAGGAACCGTTACCGCTTGTGATTTTGATGGCGATGGCGACCAAGATTTATTTGTCGGCGGGATGATGGAGCAACAAAAATATCCATATCCTGCGCGGAGTTATTTGTTGGAAAATAAAAATGGGAAATTCACGGATATTACGCCCTTAGCGTTGGAACGGATTGGCATGGTTCGGTCGGCGGTTTGGACGGATTTTGACAAAGATGGCGATAAAGATTTGATGATAGTCGGCGAATGGATGGGCATCCAAATTTTTGAGAACATCAAAGGCAAGTTGACCCAATATAATGCTAAATCTTTGGAAAAAACAAGGGGCATGTGGCATTCGATTAAGGCATATGATTTTGATGGCGATGGCGATGAAGATTATTTAGTCGGGAATTTGGGTTTGAACAACAAATTTAAATCTTCCAATTTGAAAAAATTCCATGTGTATAGCTGTGATTTTGATTCTAATGGCGTGAATGACGTAGTTTTGAGCAAGGAAATCAATGGTACGATGTTGCCTGTGCGCGGTCGGGAATGTTCTTCTCAACAGATGCCTTTTGTAGCAGAAAAGTTCAAAACGTACGATGAATTTGCCAAAGCAACGTTGAATGACATTTATACGCCTGAGAAATTAAAGTCAGCATTGCATTACGAAATCGATGAAATGGGCAGTATTTACCTCGAAAATCTGGGCAATGGTCAATTTCAATACCGATTATTGCCCACCGAAGCCCAATTTTCGGTTATCAATGATTTTTCAATCGGCGATTTTAATGGAGATGGGAAAATGGATGTCTTGACGGTAGGCAATAAATATGAGGTCGAAGTGGAAACAGCGCGGTATGATGCATCGATTGGCTTACTCTTGGAAGGACGCGGTGCAGGCGTTTTCCAACCGATTTTGGGTCGAGAAAGTGGGTTTAGTGTATCTGAAAACAGTCGTTTGATGGGTAATTTGACCATTAATGGTAAAAAAATTATCTTAATTGGCGTAAATGGCGGTGCGATGAAAGCATTTGAGTTCGGAAAATAAGATTTGCAAAACATTCATTCAATATTCTTGTTTCAAATCAGTAAATAATCAATATTTTTCAATCCAAATTTTATAAAATATGGCAAACCGCACTTTTATCAGTTTCGATTGGGCTATCAAAAAAATCTTGCGGCACAAAGAAAACTTTGATGTGTTAGAAGGTTTTTTAAGTGAATTGTTAGGTTTTGACGTGTTTATTCAAAATCTTTTGGAAAGTGAAGGCAATAAACAAGCTGAAAATGACAAATTCGATAGGGTCGATATTTTAGTTCAAACGCGAACGCGTGAATTAATGCTCATTGAAATCCAATATGACGATGAAGAAGATTATTTTCATCGCATGGTCTATGGCATTTCTAAATTAATAGCGGAGTATATTCACGAAGGACAGCGATATGGGCAAATCAAAAAAGCGTATTCCATTAATATTCTGTACTTCCGATTGGGGCAAGGTAAAGATTATATTTATGAGTATCAAGGGGCTTTTATCGGTCACAAAAAGAAGGATATTTTGAATCCGACCAATTATCAAAAACAAAAATATGCCATTCAGTCTGTTTCCGATATTTTTCCAAAATATTACATCTTACGCGTTGGCTCTTTCAAAGCCGAGAAACCGATTGAACCGATTGATGAATGGTTTTATTTTTTGAAAAATAGTGAAATCAAAGACGGTTTCAAAGCCAAAGGCATGGAACGCGCTAAATCGGTTTTGCGATATGAGATGATGGCAGAAAATGATAAATTAGCGTACAGGCGGCATATTGAAAATCGGAGAATCGAAAGTTCTGTGATTGAAACCGCAGAAGACAAGGCGATACGTCGTAAAAGTATCCAGTTTGCTACAAAATTGCTTAGTGCAGGTTCTGCACTGCCTTTTGTAGCGGAAATGTCAGAGCTGTCGCTCCAAGAAGTAACTTTATTATCACAAGGAAAGGAATTAGATAAAGAGGATGATGAATAAAAAAATATTCTAATTAATTGATTATCAAACGTTTGGAGGGTTTCAAACCCTCCAAACGTTGTTTAACGTTGTTTAACGTTGTTTAACGTTGTTTAACGTTGTTTAACGTTGTTTAACGTTGTTAAACGTTGTTAAACGTTGTTTAACGTTGTTTAACGTTGTTAAACGTTGTTTATACGAAAATTTGAATCCTTTCTAATGAGCCCGCCGCGCCGCTTCTGCCCGTAAACTATTGCAAAAACCAATGTAATCTTTGATTGCCAATCGCGCTTCATCCAACAATTTGTGCATTTCAGGCGCGATGTAACCACTTTTTTCGATAAACTCAGGCAATTCTTTATCAAAAAAAACAAAGGCTTTCACTTGATGATTGATAGCTAAAGAGGCTTGTTCCAACGTCGTCATTTTCACATTTTTGCGGGCATTTTCGTAAAAAGCGGGAATGTAATGCAGTTTAGCAATCAAAATTTCCGCCCGTTTCGCAGGGGCAATATCTTCATTTTTGAAAATCCTGTAAAAACCAGTATGACAATTAAAAGCAGCAGGATTGATTTGGCTATTGGTCAAAAAAACATCAATACCTTTCAAAATACGTTGAATTTGCAAATAATTAGGTCGAAAAGCCGCATTGATGGCATTCGTATCCACTTGTTTTAGTTGAGCGCGATACCGTTTTCCAAAAAGGCGCACCGTATCCATATTGGCTTTGGAAGGAATAAACATTTTTTTCAATTGCAAATTAGCTGCATCGAGTGGGGTTTCATCAGGAAAAAGTTCGTAATACGACGCTTTGAAATCATTGCAAAACGTCGGAAAATCAATTTCAGTAGTATCACAACCCGTGCAAATACGCATCAACAAAGCGCAAAAAAGGGTACATACATATAGTCTCCACATCATTTTTAAAAGGACTTGTTCAAAAACAGGATATTTTTTGTAAAGGTTTGTATTTTCGCGCCTAATTTCCGCGCCATCTTTTGTGACCCCAAGAGCGTTTATCAAATATTTGTTGCATATGTGCTTTTTGGAGTGAAAAATGACGCAATTTTAAGTAAAAAATTGATTATCAACAATTAAAATCACTCGATATGGCTACAATTATGCCTGCAATTGCCGCAACGCATTTCCAATTTCCCCATCAAACGGCTTTTTATAAGGGCAAAGTGCGGGATGTTTATACACTTCCAGACCATTTAGTGATGGTTGCGTCCGACCGCATTTCGGCTTTTGACCATGTTTTGCCCAGAGCGATTCCGTTCAAAGGGCAGGTTTTGAACCAAACGGCGGCTTATTTCCTACGCGCTACGGCGGATATTGTCCCGAATTGGCTGTTGGATACGCCTGACCCGAATGTGAGTATTGGCTTGCTTTGTGAACCCTTTCGGGTTGAAATGGTGATTCGCGGTTATTTGACGGGGCATGCTTGGCGGACGTATGCATCCGGAAAACGGGAATTGTGTGGTGTCCGCTTGCCAGATGGAATGCACGAAAATGATGCGTTTCCAACCCCAATTATTACGCCCACCACCAAAGCAATGGAAGGACACGATGAGGATATTTCAAAAGAAAATATTATTGCTCAAAACATTGTTTCCAAAAAAGATTATGCTGTTTTAGAAAATTATACACGAGCTTTATTCCAGAAAGGAACAGAGATGGCGGCAGAACGCGGTTTGATATTGGTAGATACTAAATATGAATTTGGCAAATATCAAGGCGAAATTCGAGTGATTGATGAAATTCATACGCCTGATAGTTCGCGTTATTTTTATAAAAAAGGTTATGCAGAACGACAAGCTAAGGGCGAAAAACAGGCTCAATTATCCAAAGAATTTGTGCGTGAATGGTTGATGGCGCATGGTTTTCAAGGCAAAGATGGGCAGAAAATACCCAAAATGACGGATGAATGGGTGCAAGAGATTTCAAAAAAATATATTCATTTGTATGAAACCGTTACTGGTCAAACCTTTACGCCTGCACCGCAAACCGAGCGTTTACAACAAATGGAAAAAGCCATTTTGAAATATTTATAAAACCGCGCGTACCGTTTGGAGGGTTTCAAACCCTCCAAACGGTAACATTTTTTATACGTATTTAATTGATAATCATTTTTTTACTATTGTACGTATTTGCTCCAACTGACAGAAGTATTCACATTATCGCCAATTTTTTTACCGCAAATCAAGCCACTTTTATTGTCTTGTGGATAATGAATGCCACCATATAACCGCGAATCCGCACATTCTTGCGCCATTTGGTCAAAAGTAGTAAAACTTCTTGTTTTAAAACCAAGTGCCATTTGGCTTCTATCTGTGAATGGATACGCTCCATTAGCACCAAAAAGACTCGTGAAAACCCGAGATGCCGCCGCCGATTCAGACGCATGACCCGATGTGTAAGCAGGAAATGGAGGCGTTCCAATTAAACTCGTAAAATTCGGGTCAATATGTCGCCGAATATAGGTTATAGGACGCAACAAATTGTGTTTATACTTGGTTCTCCAACAGGCAATGAACGCATCATTTTCCGCCAAACCCAATTTCGCATACGCAACCGCACATTTATCCAATCGAGATTGCTCTTCTTCTAACAATTGAGTCAAAATATTGAAAGAATGTCCCGCAGGCGTAAACGTTTTAACGGGGTCATCCGACCAAAATTTAGCAATTTCAATCTGTTCCACACTATTTTGTTTGCTTTGAACGCTGACCGCTTTTGCTTCCTTCCAAAAATCGGAAGTCGTGTCTAATGAATAGGGAATCATCGCAGGTACTAAGGATTCATCCAAATTTTTACTTAAAAAAGGGCGATTGACACCCCATTTTGGACTTAATGGCGTTGTAACAGCACCTGTCGGAATCCATTTATCCGCACCTGTTTCGGGTGTGAACGGCGATTGAAACGGGTCAAGATAAGATTGATGCCCTTTATCGGTTTTAGAATACGCATAAATCGCTTTGGCAATCGCTACACCATACTCCACCGATTGAAGGATATCGCCCGAATTAACCTCTTTTCGGAAACGTTCTAAGTTTAAACGCTCTGTATCTTCAATTAATTTGGTGTTTTCAGGCGTAATTTTGATTTCAAACAAATTGCGCAAAATCGCAGCCATCGCGCTATTGGCAACAATTGCCCAATTATAAGCCACATTTTCCTTCGGTTGCGGCATGTCCGCCACCTTCAAATCATTGATTTGCCCTGCCAACGACTGCCCATTTCCAGTGTACATGCCATGCACAATCGCTTCATGCAGCGTCAATCCAGCATAACCCAAAGCCCTTGCTGCTTGCGGTGGAAAAAATCCGGGTGTTTCTTTAATCAATTTGGTCTCCACTGTAAACCAGTAACGGGCAAAATCACCACTATATTCAAATGCATATTTGCCCGTCACAGGGGTTGTTTCTTTCCGACAACTTGCTAAAAAAAGAGTAGCCGTCAGACTACCATAAAGAAGATTGCGTGTAATATTTCTCATAAATAAATGGTTATAGTATTGTTCAATACAAAATTAAAATATTATATTTTCAAGTAATTCAAAATATCATTCTAATTTTACCGCTTTGTGATATTGCTTACCTTGAAAAGGTTAGGTTGCGTTATTCAATTTCTATTCCAGATTTTCAGACGGGGAATTTTAAAAAAGGTAGCTTTTTTTTGAAACAAAAAAAAATAACAATTTTTTAAGATAAAAACGCGTTAATAATGCTTAATTTTCCGTCCTAATGTTGGAAAAACGAAATCCGCTAACTGCTCAATCATCACAGAATAAATAATTATCATGCAACGTCGTGAATTTATCCGCCAATCGGCACTATTAGCCGCAGGAACTGCCCTAATGCCGTCTGCCTTAAATGCCTTTTCACCGTTCGGACCTAAAACCAAACCGAAACCTATCGGTGTGCAACTTTGGAGTTGTAAGGACGAGATGAAAGAAGATGCTACTGCTACTTTGAAGCAAATCGCTAAAATCGGTTACGATTATGTCGAAGGCGCGGGCTACAAAGACGGCAAAATGTATGATATGAAACCATCGGAATTCAAAAAAATATTGAAATCTTTTGAATTGAAAATGCCAAGTGGTCATGTCGCATTTAAACCTTCTTTTTACAACAAAGAAAAGAATACCTTTACGGACGAATGGAAATTAGCGGTAGAATCGGCTAATGCCATGAGTCAAAAGTATATTATTTGTCCTTGGATGGACGAAAATGACCGCAAAACGTTGGATTCGGTCAAACGGGTTGCAGAGGCTTTGAACAAAGCGGGCGAATATTGCAATACGCAAAACATCAAATTTGGCTATCATAACCACGATTTTGAATTTAAACAAGTGGAAGATCAAGTTATTTATGATGTATTATTAAAAAATACCATGCCTGAAAATGTTACTTTTCAGATGGATTTGGCTTGGGTAACGTTTGCTAAAAATAAACCTGTGGATTGGTTTAAAAAGCATCCAGGTCGTTTTGAATTATGTCATGTGAAAGATTTGGCAGACGAAACCGAAAAAGATTCTTGTATTGTTGGCGATGGCGTAATTGATTTTGCTGAAATCATCAAAAGTAAAGGGGTGGCAGGTATGAAAATGTACATTGTCGAGTTGGAACATTATAAAAAAGACCCACTCAGCGATTTAAAGGCTTGCCATAAAAATTTTGATAAAATTTTGAATCCTTAGTCAACTATTTACACGATTTTAGGTTTAGCTATTGCTTGAATTAGGCTTTTTAGGATGGAATGGATTCGATTAGGATAAAATCCAACCCATCCTAAAAAGCCTAATTCAAACCACCCTTTATAATTTAAATCCTTTATTATCAAACTATTATAAATATTTTTAAGCATGATAAAAAAATATTTTGTGGCATTACCCATGTTTGCCATCGGCTACATGGCGCAAGCTCAAACAGCGGCAATCCCTTCCGACATCTCGGCATTACTCACGAAACATACTTGCGTCACTTGTCATAAAGTGGATAAAAAAGCGATTGGACCCGCTTGGTCGGAAGTCGCAAGCAAGAAATATTCTAAAAAACAATTTGCTGCATTGGTGAAAACCCCTGTTCCTGCGAACTGGCCTGGCTTTATGCCGATGGCTCCACTCCCACAAGTGCCTGTGAAAGATTTGAATAAAATTTCAGATTGGGTAAAAACATTAGTGAATTAAGATTTTTTGTCAAATTTAAGTTTTTTAGGTTGAATGGATTTAGAGGATTGTAAGCTCATCCCCCAAATCCATTCAATCCAAAAAACAAGGTTAAACTTTAAAATTCAACCCTTTTCCATCTGCATCCACTACAATTTTATCGCCTTTTTGGTATTTCCCTGCCAAAATATGTTTAGATAACTCATTCACTACTTCTTTTTGTAAAACCCTTTTCAACGGTCTTGCGCCAAATTGTGGGTCATAACCAATCATCGTTAAATGCTCTAATGCATTATCAGTCAAGAAAATATACAATTCTTGTTTTTTTAATAACTTATTTAAACCCTTCAGTAACAAATTCAAAATATTATGAATTTCTGCCTTTTGCAAAGGCAAAAACAGAATCGTATCATCAATTCGATTTAAAAATTCTGGGCGCAAAATCTCTTTCAACAAATCTAAAACTTCCACTTTCGTCGTTGCCACTACGTCTGCTCTATGTTTTTCACCCAAAGATTCTAAATCTTCAAAATTTTCTAAAATTTTGTCTGAACCCATATTGGAAGTCATAATAATCAACGCATTTTTGAAATTGGCTAATCGTCCTTTGTTATCCGTCAATCGCCCTTCATCCAATAATTGCAACAAAATGTTGAATGTATCAGGATGCGCTTTTTCAATTTCGTCCAATAAAATGATTTGATAAGGTCTGCGTCGAACTGCTTCCGTCAATTGTCCGCCTTCGTCATAGCCGACATAGCCCGGAGGCGCACCGATTAACCGCGAAACATTGTGTTTTTCTTGGTATTCAGACATATCAATCCGCGTCATCGCTGTTTCGTCGTCGAATAAAACTTCCGCTAAGGCTTTCGCCAACTCCGTTTTACCTACGCCTGTTGGTCCCAAAAATAAAAACGAACCAATTGGACGTTCCGAATCCTGCAAACCTGCCCGAGAACGCCGCACTGCATCTGAAACCGCCGCAATCGCTTCTCTCTGACCAATGACGCGTTTGCCAATCATGTCTTCCAAGTGCAACAATTTGTCTTTTTCAGATTGCAACATTCGCGCCACAGGAATCCCAGTTGATTTAGCAACCACTTCCGCAATCGCATCTGCTGTGACGGATTCCGTCGTTAGTCGTGTTTCTGGATTTAAATCATTTAATCTGGATTCAGCATCTTGCAATACTTTTTCTTGTTCCTTGATTTTACCGTATCTTATAGTTGCAACTAATTCGTAATTTGATTCTCTTTCTGCTTTTTGCGCTTGCAATTCAAGGCTTTCCATTTCGCGTTTTGCAGTTTGAATTGCTTCAACAATAGCTCGTTCCCCGCCCCATTGAGCCTTTAAACCCGTTAATTGTTGTTGTAAATTAGCGATTAGAGTACCCAATGCTTCCAGCTTTTTGTTGTTTTTTTCGCGCTTCATCACTTCACGTTCAATCTCTAATTGACGGACTTTGCGTTCCAATTCATCGACTTCTTCGGGAACGGAATCCAATTCTAAACGCAATTTGGCAGCCGCTTCATCAATCAAATCAATGGCTTTATCAGGCAAATGCCTATCCGCAATGTAGCGATGCGATAATTCCGCCGCCGCAACCAATGCTTCATCCATGATTTTGATTTTATGATAATTTTCATAACGCTCTTTCAAACCGCGCAAAATCGAAATCGTATCCTCCACAGACGGTTCATCGACAAAAACCGTTTGAAAACGACGGACTAATGCTTTATCTTTTTCAAAATATTTTTGATATTCATCCAACGTTGTTGCGCCAATCGTATGCAATTCGCCCCGAGCCAAAGCTGGTTTTAAAATATTTGCCGCATCCATCGCGCCTTGCCCACCACCCGCACCAATGAGCGTATGAATTTCATCAATAAATAAAATAATTTGTCCTTCCGAAGCCGCCACTTCTTGAATCACGGCTTTCAAACGTTCTTCAAACTCGCCTTTATATTTCGCACCTGCAATCAATGCAGACATATCCAATGAAAAAATGCGTTTCGTACGCAACGAATCGGGAATATCCCCGCGCACAATCCGATGCGCAATGCCTTCCACAATCGCCGTTTTGCCAACACCCGCTTCACCAATAATCACAGGATTGTTTTTCTGACGGCGCGAAAGGATGTGCAACACCCGCCGAATCTCCTCGTCACGCCCAATTACAGGGTCAAGTTTGCCCGATTCAGCCCGTTCATTGAGGTTCATGGCGTATTTGGAAAGCGCATTGTGTTGATTTTCAGCATTTTGGTCGGTAACTTTCTTGCCTTTGCGCAATTCAGCAATCGCTTTTTTGAGTCCGTCCTCAGAGGCACCTTGTGCTTTCAACAATTTGCCTACTTTATCATTACCTGCAATAACGCCTAATAACAAGAGTTCTACGGCTATATATTCGTCCCCTAACAACTTTGCTTCCGCCCGCGCTTTTGCGATTGCTTTATTAGAATCCGCAGATAAGTATTGTTTATCAACCCCACTTTTCATGCGCGGCATGGTTTTGATGAGTTGGTCAAGGTCGTCCGTCACGCCAGTTGGATTTAACCCCATTTTTTTCAATAAAAAACCAATGGTTGAGTCATCTTCATTCAACAAACCGCGTAGTAAATGCACGGTTTCGACGACTTGTGATTCATTCGCGCCAGCAATTTGTTGGGCTTTGAGGATGCTTTCCTGTGCTTTTATCGTAAAATTATCGTACGTCATTTAAATAAAAATTTAGTTTTAGGAGATTTTTTCCTGAAAATGGCGGTGATACAAGCGGATGAAGCCATTATTAAAACAATAACATACATTCTCAAGAAAAGCGGCACAATTTGCGGGAAAAATAAAATACTATTGTATCTATGACAAATTCCTTTCCGAACTAATAATGGTTCGTCGAAAAAGGTTACTCAAAAATATAATTGTTTGATAATCAATTGTTTAAAATAAAATTAGAGCGTTTTGATTTTTGCAAAATTGTCAGTTCTTCGGTAAAAGACCTGCAAAAATGGCAGGAATTATTTTTGGATAAGGTTTTGTAAAATCATTTTATCTTTGTTTTGATAACTGCCGTACCTTTTTTTAGGCAACGAAGCATCCGTTTGTAGCTCCTTTTTTGAATGTGCAAACATAACTCCATTCTTATTGGCTCCATTCAATTTATTTAGATTTAATCTAAACAAACTTCCTTTTTGTGCCGTATCAGAACATTTTTTGCTGTAAATTGTCATAAAGGAGTTTTTATACTAAAAAAAAATTCTGTAATGCACTCGACTAAATCCAATTTTTCAATTTTGCTATTATGGCTGTTTTGCGTCACTTTGAGTTTGGCTCAAGAATATACGCTTTCGGGCTATGTGAAAGACGCAAACACGGGTGAGACCCTTATCGGCACGAATATTTACACTCAAATCAATCGCTCACAAGGTACTGTTTCCAATAATTATGGTTTTTATTCCCTAACATTACCAAAAGGTAAATATACAATCGTTTGGTCTTCTGTTGGTTATAAAAATATCGAACAGGAAATCGTGCTGGATGTGGATAAAACCTTGAATGTGGATTTATCCGAAGGTGTGGTGATGAAAGAGGTCGTCGTCACTGCCAAACCCAAAGATGACCATGTGCAAAGTACCGAAATGGGTACGGTGACGCTGCCCATTGAAAGTATTAAAAAAATGCCTGCTTTGATGGGCGAAGCGGATATTTTGAAAGCCCTGCAACTTTTACCGGGCGTTATGGCAGCAGGGGAGGGGAGTTCTGGTTTTTACGTGCGCGGCGGCGGACCCGACCAAAATTTAGTCCTTTTGGATGAAGCCCCTGTGTATAATCCGGGACATATGTTAGGTTTTTTTTCGGTGTTTAATGCAGATGCGGTTAAAAATACGACACTTATCAAAGGCGGTATGCCTGCAAATTATGGCGGACGACTCTCTTCGGTTGTCGATATTCAGATGAAGGAAGGTAATAATAAAAGTTATGGGGCAGAGGGCGGTATTGGGCTGATTGCGTCTCGGTTTACGGCAGAAGGACCCATCCAAAAAAACAAAAGTTCTTTTATTGTGTCTGCCCGTCGAACTTACCTATTAGATTTGGTTCAACCTGCGATTGATAAAACAAAATTTGCAGGTACGAATTATTATTTTTATGATTTGAATACAAAAGTGAATTATACTTTTTCGGATAAAGACCGTTTGTATTTGAGTGGCTACTTTGGAAGGGATATTTTGGTTTTCAATTCTAAGGAAAATGCTTTTAAAATCAATATTCCATACGGCAATGCGACCGCTACTTTGCGTTGGAATCACGTTTTTAATCAAAAATTGTTTATGAATGTTACGGGTGTTTATAACAATTACGATTTTACGGTGCAAGGTGGGCAAGAGACTTTTCAACTCAAAGTGGCAAGTGGGGTGCGGGATTGGAATGGCAAAGTTGATTTTGAATATTTCCCCAATTACAAACACAATATTAAAATGGGGGTCAATTATATTCGGCATCGGATGTCGCCTAATATTGCTACTTTTTCTAATGGAGAAGGTACTTTTACCAATAATTTGAAACCCAAATATGCCCATGAAACCGCGATTTACATCAATGATGACCATAAAATTACCAATGATTTGAGTTTAAGTTATGGTTTGCGCGGCTCTTGGTTTGCACAAATTGGACCTTATGTTTCGTTGAAAACGGGAAAAACGTATGCAGATGGAGAGATTGTGAAAAGTTATCCCCGTTTAGACCCGCGCTTGACGGGTAAATACAGCCTTACAGACGCTTCATCTGTGAAGTTTGGAGTCACGTTGACGCATCAATTTGTGCATTTGGTCAGCAATTCGACGAGTACATTGCCGACCGATGTTTGGGTTCCGAGTTCTGAAATCGTGAAACCACAGCGCGGTGTTCAGTACGCGCTTGGGTATTTTCGCAATTTTGAGGACAATATGTATGAAACGAGCGTTGAAATCTATTACAAAGATTTGTGGAATCAAATTGATTATCCCGAAAATTATGTTCAATCGCCTTCTGTAGAAGTGGAAACGGAGTTTGTTTATGGGAAAGGACGTGCTTATGGTGCGGAATTTTTCCTTAAAAAGGCAAAAGGGCGTTTGAATGGTTGGATTGGCTACACGATTGCGCGTTCTGAACGTATTTTTCCAACCATTAATCAAGGGGCGGTTTATCCTGCGGTGTATGATAGGACGCATGATATTGTGTTGGTTGCGAATTATCGATTGTCCAAAAAGTGGGATTTTAATACGAATTTTGTGTATGCGACAGGCAATAATTACACGCCTTTGCGGAGTTTATTTTTAATCAATCAACAATTGAATATCGAATACGGCGCACGCAATAGTGCGCGTTATAATTCGTATCATCGTTTGGATGCAGGGTTTACGTATGCGAGAAATCCTGATTCTAAGAAAAAATTTACTTCGACTTGGAGTTTTGGCGTTTATAATGCGTATAACCATTTCAATCCATTTTTCATTTATTACAATGTCAAAGCGGATGTAAATACGAGTGCTGCGAAAGCAACGGCTTTTCAAGTAACGCTTTTCCCTGTGATTCCGTCTGTGACTTGGAATTTTAAATGGCAGCAAAAGCCAAAACAACAGGAGTAAAGGGTTTGAATTAGGATTTTTGGGATGAATCGGATTATTTCAGGATTTTATATAAAATCCTGAAATAATCCGATTCATCCTAAAAATCCTGATTCAGCCGATTGATTCTACCCATTTTAAAAATTAAAACAATGAAAATCAATTATATAGGAGCTATCGGAATCCTTTTGACGATGATTGCTTGTGAAAAAGAATTAACGCCAACAGTCGTCAATGATGCCGACCAAATTGTGGTAGAAGGTTATATTGAAGCGGGCATTGGCAAAGATGCCAATCGCGTCACACCGCCTTATGTGATTTTGACCCGCGCTGTACCGTTTCAAAAAGAGTTTACAACCAATAATATTTTTGTAAATGGGGCAGATGTCACCGTTTCCAATGGAACGGATTCAGTTAAATTGACCGAATTTTGTTGGCAAAATCTGGATTCAGTGACGAAACGCAGAGCCGCAGGCGTTTTTGGGATTAATTTCGATAGTGTACAATCCAATTTCAATGTTTGCCTTTATCTGGATTTGACGCAACGGATGAAAGGGCAAATTGGCAAATCCTATTGGTTGACCATCAAAAAAGACGGCAAAACGGTTACTTCGGTGACAACGATTCCAAAATGGATTCCAATTGATAGTTCGTATTTCATCAAACCTCCCGGTACCAATCAAAATGATACGATGGTGCAAATGCGGGCTTATATCCGAGATATTGCCAATGAATTGAATTATTATCGATATATGGTGGGTATCAATGGCGAACCTTACAAAGCAGGACGACAATCGGTTTATACCGATGAATTGATTGATGGACAATACTTTTTATTCAATTTGTTCAATAGAGAGCAGGCTTCAAGGGGACTTTTTCGGCGCGGCGATACGCTTTCGGTCAAATGGTCGAATATTGATGGGGAGCAGTATGATTTTTGGCGCACCTTAGAGTTCAATGCCAATAATCAAGGTCCGTTTTCGGCTTATACACGGGTCAAAAGCAATATTCAAGGCGGTATGGGCATTTGGGGCGGTTCAGTGGTGAGCTATTTAGATACGATAGTGCCGAAAAAATAAGGCAATAAGCAGTTCAATTGAAAGAACCTATCCAAAAGGTCGGCGAGGTTGCAAACTCGCCGACCTTAATTCGGTGCGAATCGGTTGACTATCAATGATTTATATTTTGATAGTTTATTTCGATTCAACTACTTACATCCCATTTATTGTTTTTTAACTTGGACTCATTGGATTTTGGGATTATGATACACTCCAAAAAATTCAAGTTTAGACCAATTGTTGCATACGCAAATGATTCACAAGTCTAAAGGTATCTATGCACTCTTTTCGCATCAATAGATTCATCTACTTAAAGTTAACAATAAGCAGAAACACTATACTTGCATAATAGCCTGTCATATATTCCAGTAAAAAGTACATAGAAAAAAAAAAGGGTGGCATAGTTTTGTACATGATAAGCGAAACGTATCTTAACAAATTATTAAAACCATTATTCCTATGAGAAATCTCAAAAACTTACGGAGTTTTTTTTCAAGCCAAGAGCAATTATCTAAGAATCAATTGCAAACGATTTGTGGTGGCGCAATTTCAATGGTTAGTACTAATAACCAAGTAGGACCGAACCAAAATGGGCAAATCCAAATGGGTAGTATGTCTGCGCTTGATGATAACAAACGACCAGAAAGACCTGGTGGTGGGGTCTCCACCCATTAAACAAGTGTGACAAAAGACAAGTTGCTTAGAAGGTGGGCATGCTAATCCAAAACAAGTCAGGATAAGATTTATCTCTATGCTGACGAATCACAAAATTACTACCATGATTCACAAACCGTTTTCAAAACCCAGCATTCGATGAAAAAAATAACTGAAATTCTAAACGATTTGTTTATAACAAATGCAGAAGTGCTCACAGAAGCAGAACAAAAACTTATAAAAGGAGGAGGTTGCCGAGATGATAAACGACGTGAAAGACCGGGAACGGTGGTTCACAAGGTGCTTTATTATCTTTGGGATAATAACTAACCTTTAAAAAATTTCCCCAAAGGCGGGTGAAAAAGGCTTTTAACCTTTTCATCCGCCTTTTTTTAAAATTTGAATCAAAATTAGCAAATTTGAATCAAAAATGAGTTGAAAAAAGGGGTTGGCTTTATTCTTGTCTATACTTGAGAAGCTACCAACTTTTTTAATAAAACGCTACACCTTTATTTCATACTATGGGAATGTCGAACGCACAGGTGTTTCCGACGCGGTTTATATCAAAATGTTGCCTCAGCGTAACCATTTTATGGATTTTTGCTTTTTCATTGCATGCTCAAACCCCTTTCAATGAAACCCAAATTCACGCGTTATCGCCTGACGTTTTGAGAGAACTCGAAAAAGAAACGGTCAATAAATCCAATTTTGATATTTTAGGGTTGGCGAATAGTAATTCTTTTCAAGATTTACCCAAAGCCATCGCTTATGTTGAAATCGCGCTTAAAAAAGCGCAAAAAAAAAATAATCTGAGGGATATTTTCGAGTCGCGCCGTGACTTAGGGTTTATCTATGAAGATAATATTTTGTTTAAAGAAGCATTAATTGCCTATCAACAAGCCGCAGTAACGGCTGAAATGATGGTTAAAATCTCCCCTTTTGCCGCCGATAGTGCAAAAATGACTATTTTTACCGATATAGCTCTGACAAATAAGAAAATCGGTAATTATCACGAATCGTATAAATTCCATAATCGAACGTTGGAACTTGCCGAAAAAGTCGGCGACCAACAAATGATAGATGATACTTATCATAATTTGGGGATTTTACACCAAAGCGTGGGTGATTATGACAAAGCATTGGATTATTTATTCAAATCTTTGTCCATTTCAGAGACGCGGAAAGATGGTTTTGGAATGATGATTTCGCATGGCGATATTGGGGAAACGTATCTCAAAACTAAGAATATTGAAAAAGCCTTGATGCACATTGAAAAGGCTGAGAAAATTGGGATGGAACGACTCCGTACTTCTAAACGGTTTGCGGATTCAGTACAATTAGCCAGTGAATTGAATAAATTTGGGTTGATACTGACAACCAAAGGTGATTTTCAAGGTGCTTTGCGCAAACATGAATCGGCTTTGGGAGTGTATAAATCCATTCATTATAAATCGTATATTGCACAAACGCTTATCAATATTGCAGATGTGTATTTGCAACAAAAGCAAATTGATGTAGCCGAACAAAAGTTTTTAGAATGCTTGGAATATGAACCGTCTCTTTTGAGTAAAGATATTGCGATTTTATATTTTAAAATGGGCGATTTGTATCAACGGCAAAATAAAATGCCTGAATCCGAATTGGCTTTTGAAAAAAGTTTAAAAGTTGCTCAACAATATGCTTACAAAGAAATTGCGCAAAAATGTAATTATCAATTGTTTTTGCTTTTGTTAGGCAAACGGCAAAATCGGCAGGCTTTGATGCACTTGCAGGCTTCTAACGCGCTCAACGATTCCCTTTTCAATGAAGAAAAAATTCGGAGAACGGCGGAAATGGAGTTGAAATTTGACGCTGAAAAGCGTGAAAAAGACATCAGAATGCTCCAATTGCGCGAAAAAGAGATGCGTTTGCGCGAAAATACCTTTATTTTGGTGAGTAGTGTATTGGCATTTGCACTGGTTTTGGGTTTTATGATTTACACGATTCGTTTGCGCGGAAAAAATTTCCAAGCCTTGAAAGCGAAAAATGAAGAAATCCAAAGGCAGTATCAAAAATTGGAGGAGACGAATGAGTTATTACGACAATTTGCTTATGTCGCGGCGCATGATTTGAAAGAACCGTTGCGCAGTATCGGCAGTTATATTAGTTTAATTCAGATTAAATATGGGAAACAATTGGACGGAGATGCGTCTAAATATATGGGTTTTGTGAACGCAGGCGTGAAGCGCATGTATAGTTTATTGACGGATTTATTAGATTTTTCACGGGTGCTTGCGCAACAACCTGATGCGGAAATTACGCGTCCTGAAGAAGTGATAGCGGATGTTGCGGCGAATTTAAGTAGCGCGATTGAAGATAAAAATGCGACGATTTTGTATCCTGATAAGATGCCCAGTTTGCAGATGAATCGATTGCATTTGACCCAATTATTTCAAAATTTGATTGGAAATGCCATCAAATTCACAGAAGATCGCCCGCCAATTGTCACGATTAAGGCGGGGGAGGAGCCGGGAGCTATCCTATTGAGCATCGCTGATAACGGGATTGGGATTAAAAAGGAGTATGAGGACAAAGTTTTTGTTTTATTTCAACAATTGAATAAAAACAATCGGTTTGAAGGAACGGGTATTGGTTTGACCATTTGTAAAAACATTGTTGAAAAATACAATGGCAAAATTTGGTTTGACTCTGCCGAAAATGAGGGGACGACTTTTTATATCCGCATTCCCGCGCAAGCGGCGTAATTCTATTTTGTAATGTGTTTTTAGAAAATAAAGGTTTAAAGCGTTTGTTTAAAGCGAGATATTGCGTCTCGCTTTTTTTATTTTAGGAAAAATGGGTTGCTTTTTACAAAAATTCGTTTCTTTGCAATCCGAAGCGTTTTCAATTTATTTCTTTAAACCAACATCTTATACATTACATATGTATTCAATTCTTTTACTCATTCATTCTTGGCTGCGCTGGGCAGTGTTAATTGCAGCAGCTATCGCGCTCTTTCGGTCTTTTACGGGATGGCAGAAAAAATTGCCTTTTACAGATGCTGATAAACGCATGAATGCAATATTCATGGGATTTTTGCATTTGCAACTCGTTTTAGGACTCGTATTGTACTTTGTCAGTCCATTAACCGCAGGATTTATGCAAAATATGGGAACTGCCATGAAGGATAAAAACCTGCGCTTTTGGGGTTTGGAACACCAAACAGGCGTTATCATAGGGATTGTAGTGGCTCAAATCGGCAGCATCAAGGCAAAAAAACAAGGCTCACACAAGACCGCTTTTATATGGTTCGCAATCGCTCTTGGATTAATTTTAATGTCAATACCATTTGCATCGCGCCCACTATTTAATTTTGGATAGGCAATAAATGGATTATCAAACCTTTATCAAACCTTTATCAAACCTTTTTATATGGTTCGCAATCGCTCTTGGATTAATTTTAATGTCAATACCATTTGCATCGCGCCCACTATTTAATTTTGGATAGGCAATAAATGGATTATCAAACCTTTATCAAACCTTTATCAAACCTTTATCAAACCTTTGGAGGGTTTCAAACCCTCCAAAGGTTGTATCTATTCAACTTGTTTAATTATTTGAAAATATTTACTTTAATCATAATATTATTGATTTATGAAAATCCAATCGCTCGCCGTTTATTGCGGCTCAATGCACGGCGTGAAGCCGATTTATGCTGAAAAAGCAGCAGAATTAGGCAAATTATTGGCTCAAAACAACATTCGATTGGTGTATGGTGCAGGTCGAGTGGGCTTGATGGGCGTAATCGCTGATACGGTTTTGGCAGCAGGCGGCGAAGTTACAGGCGTGATTCCAACCTTACTGATGAATATCGAAGTGGAACATCGCGGCATTCAAGAATTAATCATCGTGGACGATATGCCAACCCGCAAGACGAAAATGATTGACCTATCCGATGGTTTTATCGCCATGCCGGGCGGATATGGCACGTTGGAAGAAATTGCAGAAGTATTGAGTTTAACGATATTGGGCAGTCGAAAATTTCCAGTAGGCTTTTTGAATGTGGATGGTTATTACGATGATATGCGACGGATGTTAGACCGAATGACGGAAGATGGTTTTTTACAACCAGCCTATCGCGCCAACGCGCTTTTTGCAAGCGAACCTGCGGAATTAATGGCTTTATTCCAACAATATCGCCCAACAACTTATGATAAATTTGAGTCGGGTGATATTTTTAAAAAAGCGTGATATATATATCGGATGCCATTTGTACAGCAAACGTGTGTCCAGTTTCAAACTTGACGCACGTTCCCTTTTGCTTATAGCCAATTTTTATTTCTTTAAAATGCTTATTAGTAAAACATTGTTCTCTATAACAATACATTGACTAAATCAAGGTGTAATATTCCTAAAAAAGATGCTGAAAAGTATCCAAGAATGGATTGACCTTTCTATCTTTACGTGCTTTTTGAAGGTTCAAACTCCACAAAGCGAATCAATCTTATTTTACAGCATTTAGCACTTTCCCTTACTTGATTACTGATGGCAATGAATAAAATTAAAGCGTGTATCTTCGATTTGGACGGCGTGATAGTGGATACCGCCAAATACCATTTTAAAGCATGGCGGCGACTCGCCAATGAATTGGGTTTTGACTTTTCGGAGGAAGACAACGAAAAACTTAAAGGCGTGAGTCGTATTGAATCCCTTCAATTGATATTGGAGTGGGGGGGCAAAACCGTTGAAGAGGAGCAAATCATGGTGCTGGCACAACAAAAAAATGATTGGTATCTGGAATCGATTCAGCAAATGAATTCAGATGAAATCTTGCCGGGAGTGCATCGTTTCATTAAGCATTTGAAAAAAAAACAAATTAAAGTCGTTTTAGGTTCTGCGAGCAAGAATGCTGAGTTCATTTTAGGACGGATTGGCTTGTTACCCTTGTTCGATGTCCTCATTGATGGGAATAAAACCACCAAAAGCAAACCAGACCCAGAAGTTTTTCTGAAAGGAGCCGAAGCGATTGGGGCTTTGCCAAAACATTGCATCGTCTTTGAAGATGCTGAAAAAGGAGTCGAAGCGGCTTTGAAAGGCGGTTTTTATACGGTTGGTGTGGGGCATCATGATGTGTTAGAAGAAGCACATATTGTGATTCCATCGTTTGAATACATTGATTATGAGGAAGTTTTGGATGCCTTAGGCTCGGCTGCGGGGAGTTTGAAATAAGAAAACTTCTGGCATTGTTCTTGAAACAATAGTCTTACTTAGAATCTCTATTTAGCTATTGATTGTCAACGAGAAACGCCAACATGATCTTTGAGGAACCTTTTATTCAATCCCTTTTACGCTGTTCTGGGGATGCGCTACTGATTATTTCTACCAATGATTACAAAATTTTACAAGCCAATCATAAAGCCCAAACCATTTTACAATGGAATCAAAAGGTCTGTCAATCTTATTTTTGGACTGATTTTTTATCGGAAGCCAATCGCCTGCGCTGGGAAACTCAGCTTGCATCTATAACGGTTTCTGGTAATGAGACAACGTTTATGACGCAATTGGTGTTGGAAAATCATGGTTTTACAGATGTGAAACTCAAAATAGTAGCGTTGCCTAATAATCAATTGCTTTGTTTTATGCACAAGCATATTTCGGATACGGTTGGTTTTGGTATTTGCTTTTATGAGACGATGATTGAACAGTTGCCTTTTGAGTTTGTCGTGCTGGATCAAAAATGGCGTTATCAATATGTGAATCCGCTGGTCTTTAAAGACCCTGCTTTAAGGGCTTGGATGATTGGTAAAACGGATTTTGATTATTGTCAATACCGCAATTTAAGTCCGATAATGGCTGAAAAACGGTGGGTTAATTATCATAATTGTGCTAATGATAAAAAAACCGAAGAGTGGATTGACCGACATGTCAAGGCAGATGGTAGTGTGGTGTATATGCTGCGCATTATCAAACCTTATTTTGAAGCGGGTGCTTTTAAATTTATATTTGGTTTTGGCATTAATGTAACGCAGGCGGTTGAGTATCAGCGCGAACTGAAAATTTTGATGGAGGATTTGCAAAAAAACAATGAAGAGTTGCGCGAATATGCGTATATAACGGTACATGATTTGAAAGAACCATTGCGTAATGTAGTGAGTTTCAGCAACTTATTAAGCCGCCGTTATAAAAGTCAATTGGATAAAAGTGGGCAGGAGTTTTTGCATTTTGTATCTTCTAATGCAGAACGAATGAATAATTTGTTAAATGAGTTGAGTACGTACATCAATATTGAAAAACGCGACCGTGACCTTGAATATGCTGCTTTGCCGAATTTAATTCGGGCAGCTATCTTGCGTTTGAAACATACTTTTTTGGAAAAAAAGGTCAGTATCCATTACGACAATGAAAATATGCAAATTTATTGTTATCCGTTTTATATAGAGCAATTACTCCAAAGTTTGTTTGACAATGCCATTAAATTTTGTAAAAAAGGTGTTTTACCCGAAATCCAAGTTCGGTTAGTTGAAAATGAAACCGAATGGACGATTTTAGTAATCGATAATGGGATTGGGATTGAACCTGCATATCAAAAAAAAATTTTTAGTATTTTTACCCGTTTAGATAAGGTCAATTATGAGGGTAATGGGATGGGGCTTTCGGTCTGTCGAAAGATTGTGCAATTGCATCGCGGACATCTTGGGGTCGAGTCGGATGGCTCATCAGGTAGTACTTTTTATTTTACACTCTCGAAACCTGAAAATCCAATCGTAAAATCCAATGTTGCACAAGTTGTAACGGTATAAACCTAAATGATATTCTTTTTTCCGCAAATTGTGCTGATTGTTTACGCAAACAATCAGCGCAATTTGTGGAAATTTTTACAATAACTCACAACCAAGGATTCAAAAAAAATGAAACAGTACCTTAAACAGGATGAATGGTGTATCATTGAGGAGGGTTTTAAACCCGAATATAACGAAATTTCTGAAAGTGTTTTCTCTATTGGCAATGGGCGCATGGGGCAGCGTGCCAATTTTGAAGAGCGATATTCAGGCAAATCGTTACAAGGCAATTATGTAGCGGGCGTTTATTATCCCGATAAGACGCGAGTGGGTTGGTGGAAAAATGGTTATCCTGAATATTTTGCCAAAGTGTTGAATGCGGCAAATTGGATTGGTATCGACATTGAGTTGGATGGGGAAATGTTGGATTTGGCAACTTGCAAGATTTCGGACTTTCGGCGTGTGTTGAATATGCGCGAAGGTTATTTATTGCGGACTTGTACGGTCACGACTCCGACAGGTAAAACGTTGAAAATCAATGCACAACGTTTTTGTTCCATCGTGGATGATGAAGTGGGAGCGATTTGTTATAGCATTACGCCTGTGAATTTTTCGGGAAAAATGGTGGTTACGCCGTATGTGGATGCGGATGTGAAGAACCGAGATGCTAATTATGATGAAAAATTTTGGATAGAAATTTCCAAATTGGTGCGCAATAGTCAGGCGTATTTAGTGGCGGAAACGAAAAAAACAGGCTTTCAAGTGGCTACTGGGATGTTATTTCAAATTTTTCAAGGTGGTAAAGAAGAAAATGAATTTGTGGCAACGCGACGCAAACGGGAAAATTTTGTCAGTTGCAGTGTTCCATTGACCGTGAAGGCGAAAGAAGAAATTATCATTTATAAATATGCTGCAAATCTTTCTTCGGAGAATCACCCCAAAGAAAATTTGTTGAAAAACTGTCAAAATGTGCTTAAAAATGCACAAAAAAAGGGTTTTGACAAAATGCTTTTGGAACAAGCGGAATGTTGGAAGGCAAAATGGGCAAAATCGGATATTATCATTGAAGGCGATGTGGCGGCACAACAGGGTATTCGCTTCAATATTTTTCAATTGACCCAAACTTATACAGGGGAAGATGAACGATTGAACATCGGTCCGAAAGGCTTTACAGGCGAAAAATATGGTGGTTCAACGTATTGGGATACAGAAGCCTATTGTTTGCCTTTTTATTTGGTCAATGCCAATGAAAAAGTGGCACGTAACTTATTGATTTACAGGCATAAACAATTGCAAAAAGCGATTGAAAATGCTCAAAAATTGGGCTTTACAGATGGTGCAGCTTTGTATCCGATGGTCACGATGAATGGGGAAGAATGTCATAATGAATGGGAAATCACGTTTGAGGAGATTCATCGGAATGGGGCGATTGCGTATGCGATTCACGATTACATTCGTTACACGGGCGATAAAACCTATTTGGCGGAATATGGGGCAGAAGTTTTGATTGGAATTGCCCGTTTTTGGGCGCAACGTGTTCATTTTTCGGCGCATAAGCAACAATATGTGATGCACGGCGTAACAGGTCCAAATGAATATGAAAATAATGTGAATAATAATTGGTACACCAATTATATAGCGGTTTGGTGCATGGAATACGCTATGGAGTCAATACAATTTGTGCAAAAAAACGACACAGAATCTTATAAAACCCTTGTCACAAAAACCAACTTAAACGCATCTAAAGAATTTGCAAAGTGGGAACACATCTGTAAAAATATGTATTTCCCAGAAGACACCAAAAGAGGAGTGTTTTTACAACAAGATGGTTTTTTAGATAAAGATTTAATGCCTGTGAGTGCTTTGCGGGTGGTTGATAAACCCCTGAATCAAAAATGGTCATGGGATAGGATTTTGCGGTCTTGTTTTATCAAACAAGCGGATGTGTTGCAAGGCTTGTATTTCTTTGAAGAACGCTTTGATAACGACACGATTCGACGCAATTTTGAATTTTATGAGCCGATGACCGTACATGAATCGTCTTTATCGCCTTGTGTACATGTGATTTTGGGTGCAAAAATCGGACTTTTTGACAAAGCCTATCAGATGTATTTGCGTACAAGTCGTTTAGATTTAGATGATTATAACAATGATACCGAAGATGGTTTGCACATTACATCGATGGCGGGAACTTGGATGGCAGTGGTGAAAGGTTTTGGTGGAATGCGGGTGTATGATGATAAAGTTCATTTCGCGCCCTATTTGCCAGAGGCATGGAAATCCATGACTTTCAAAGCTCGTTTCAGAGGTGGAGTCTTAGAAATGAATGTCACAAAAGAACATGTAACGGTGAAAAATATGGGTGAAAAAGCCATTGATTTGTCGCTTTACGGGGAGATGCACCTATTGGAAGCGCATAAATCTGTTGTCCTTTCCACGCAAGTCCCTGTAACGGAATAAGTTTCCGCGTGAAACGAGTTGTGTTCTTTGACCAATAAAATTTACCAGTTTACGCCGAGTACAACAATCGTTTGTACTCGGCGTTGCTGTTTTAAGTTTAGGGAACAATGGCATCCACTTTTCGCACGGTGTGCGCACTGAAATAGCCTAAGGCACCTCCTGTAATATTGTTAATCGGATTGGCAGGCGTGCCACCTTGTCCTGTTTCCAACGCTCTAAATGTGTAAAAATACTCGTAAACCGCTTTATCAATACACTGCATTTCAATCGTAACGGTATCTTTACTGGCAATTTTAAAATCTGTACTTCGGAGTGGAATCGGATTGGGTTTACCATCTATCAAATTGTCATTAAAAACATTGGAAAACCCTTTGTCTTTCTGCCCTTTGGAGGTCAATGTAAATCGATATTGGTTTTGAATGCCCGCAGGGTCTTGGAAAAAAACCAAATAATTGTAGAATTTGGTTGCTCCGCCAGCTGGAAGTGGACTTTCTTTAACTTCTGCACTCGTAAAATCAACCGCTTGCGGCATCGTGCTACTGGCTGAATAGGTTTTGCCTTCTGCCACCACTTTCAACGTGTACGTCCTACCAGAAATGCCTTTGACCATTCGGGAAACGTACAAACCGGCTGATTTTTCAGTCAATGTTTCGGTAACGCCCGTATTATCCGTAATGGTAACGATGGCATTTTGGACGGCAGGAAATTGATTCGCCGCACTAAAATTGACCGTTTTATTGATTTGTACCTGATAATTGCCTAATATATCGGTTACTTGCCCCTCAATAAACACTTGCGAAGCGACATTATTTAAATCAATCTCAACCACTTTTTCACAAGATGATAGTATGAAAAAGCATAATCCGAAAAACAATATTTTTTTCATTGTTATAATTTTATTTTTTTAAAACTTAAAGTTGTAAGTAACGCTTGGAATCCATTTAAACAACGATAATTGAGTTGCTTGAGTCCGAGTCGGGTCTGTCGGATTATCTTTAAAGGTAATTTGATACGCATTTTCGCGCCCATACGCATTGTATAAACTAAAATTCCAAGAGCTTTGATAGCGTCCTGTGCGCTGACTTTCATAAGTCGCGCTCAAATCCAACCGATGATAAGCGGGCATTCTATAACCATTGCGCTCTGTATAAAGCAAAACGGTATTGCCATCAACTTGATATTTACCACTTGGAAAAGTCACCGCATTGCCTGTATAATACACCCAATTGCTTGATAATGACCACTTTGGATTCAATTGATACATAGCAACAATTGAAATGTCATGCGTTCTATCCTGTTTTGCAGCGTACCAATTGCCTTGATTGATGCCTTCAATTTGCCGTTCTGTTCTCGACAATGTGTAACTAATCCAACCTGTTAACGCTCCTGTTTTCTTTTTCAAATTCAATTCCAACCCATAAGCGCGTCCGTTCCCGTACAACAATTCACTTTCAACATCTGGTGCCGTATTAATATCTGCCCCATTTTTGTAATCAACTTGATTTTGCATCTTTTTGTAATATGTTTCCGCGCTAAACGCATATTGATTGTCTGCAAAATTGCGGAAATAGCCCAAGCTCACTTGGTCTGCCAACTCAGGTTTGACATTGTAACTATTGCCAATCCACGAATCCGTCGGACTGCTACTCGTGGAATTGCTCAAAAGGTGTAAATTCTGCGTATTGCGGCTGTAACCAGCTTTCAAACTGCTATGCTCATCCATTTTTAAACTCATGGCGATACGCGGTTCAATATTGTAATATGTTTTACCGAACTCATTGTCTTTCAATGTAATAGTGTTTTTATAAATGCCTTTATCATAGGTATTAAACTTGCCGCCGCCTAAAATCGTATAGGAAGAAAGCCGCAAACCATAATCAAGATTAAAATTTGGTGTAATCGTATAAGTATTATTGGCATAAATCGCATTTTCCCAACTATACCGCGTATCCTTTTTTTGATTGCTAAAACTGCTATCAGCACCCGTAAAACGACTCGGCGCAAGCGTATGATGAATGCTATTGAAACCAAAACGCCAAGAATTTTGCGCATTGGGGAAATATTGAAATTCTTGTTTCAGATTGGCATCCTTGATTTCAGAATTAAGGTTAAAAGATTGCGCACTTTGTTTGATTTTAATATTATAATTATAATCGCTATAAATCAAAGACGTATTAGAAAATAATTTTTGATTTAAAATGTTGTTCCAACGCAAAGTACCTGTTTTATTGCCCCAATCAATGCCAAAATCTTTCCCAAAACCCAGCACGTCACGCCCGAAATAACCCGAAACGAAAAGTCGATTGCTTGCATTGATTCGATAATTGGCTTTTCCATTAAAATCGTAGAAATACAACGTATTGTCTTTAAATTTATCGGTTAATTTCAAAAAAACGTCTGCATAAGTCCGCCTGCCTGTAATCAAAAACGACGATTTTTCTTTTTGAATCGGTCCTTCAACGCTCAAACGACTGCTAATAACTCCAATTCCGCCTTTGACTTGATAGGTTTTATCATTCCCTTCATTCATTTTTACATCCAAAACAGAGGACAATCTCCCGCCGTATTGTGCAGGGCTATTGCCTTTAATCAGCGTTACATCCTTGATAGCATCGCTATTAAACGTGCTGAAAAAACCTAATAAGTGTGAAGCATTATAAACAGGAGCTTCATCCAACAAAATTAAATTTTGGTCAGCACTGCCGCCCCTTACATAAAATCCTGAATTGCCTTCTCCTGCGGATTTCACACCCGGTAATAATTGAATGGTTTTTAAAATATCTTTCTCTCCAAAAAGAACAGGGATTTTAGCAATTTCGGCTACATCCAATTTTTCAACGCCCATCTGCGCTTTCGTAACATTTTCATCCACTTTTCGAGAAGACACAATCACTTCTTTCAATTCAGTCCCATTTGACAATACCATATCTATTTTTTGGTCTTTATCCAAAACGAGTTTTTGCGATAAGGGTTGATAACCAATAAAAGATGTTTTTAATGTGTAATTGCCTTGTTTCAACGTTAATGAATAAAAACCATACTCATTACAAGTCGCGCCGATACCTGATAATTCTTGAACAGTGACGCTTGCGCCAATCAATTCTTCGCCTGTTTTGGCATCCCGAACCGTGCCACTAATCGTAAAGTTGGTGTTTTGAGCCATCAGGTGCATCATATTGACACCTAACAAAAGCCCTAAAATAATTTTTTTAAACATATTTTTTTAAAAATTTTAAGAATCAATCGGATAAAAAACAATTTCCGCTACGCAGCGCAAAGGTGCTTGTAAAAGATAGTTCAACGCAACCGAATTGATGCCAACGGATTTCGTTTTACATGAACGGCGTTTGCATAAAAAATCAACTTTGTTGTTTGGAAAACCAATAGTTTTGCAGCATCTTTTCATCCAAAAACGTTTATTTGAAATGACTACTTGGCTAACTTACGAAAATATATGGGCGCGCAACCTCCTCTTTGCCACCTTTTTGTTTACTTTTTTGTTTACACAAACCAAATTATCGCCTGTCATTCCGGGAATACCCATGCCCAAAGATGTAGAAATTATATCTATGTTTATACTCACTTATGCTGTCATTTTTACACATAATTATTTCAATATACGGAGATTTGTATTTCAAAAAAAATATCTTATATCTATTTGTATATCAATTGGTTATATTGTGATTTGCGCTTCTATTTCCTATCGAATCAACCGTTATTTAGGCTTTCCAACCAAATATATTTCAGAACTTTTATCCACGCTTTTCATGTTGTTTTTAGGAACTTGTATTTATTTATGCAATCAATGGGTCATCCAAAATGTGGTACAAACGAAGAAAATACTCTTGCACCGAGAAGCTGAATTGACCTTTTTAAAACAACAATTGAGTCCTCATTTTTTGCTCAATGCTATCAACAATTTGTATGGAACGGCTTTGGTTTCGCCAGAAGTGATTACCGACAAAATTTTAGAATTATCGGATTTATTGCGGTATCAAATTGAATCAACGACCAAAGAAACGGTTTGCGTTACCGATGAAATGGATTTTATAGAAAATTATATCAATTATACCAACTACAAAACCAATGATTTACAAATTACAAATTGCATAGTAGGGGAGGAGCGTGCTTTCCGATTGCCGCCCTTGCTTTTTCTGCCTTTGATTGAAAACGCTATCAAATATGCTGCTGAAATCGAACATCCGTTGATTGACATTACATGGCGTTTTGAACCCGAGAATTTAACTTTTTGCATTCAAAACAGTTATCGTTCCCAAGATTCTACGATTAAAGGCACTAAAATCGGTTTAGAGAATTTGAAAAAGCGGCTTCAAATATTGAATATAAAACATGCTTTGAATATTGACACCCAATTTTTAAACATTTACAAAATTGAATTAAAATTATGGAAACTCCCTATAAATGCTTGATTGTGGATGATGAAAAACCAGCGCATTTGGTCATCAAATCCCATATTTCACATTGTGAAGATTTGCAATTCGTAGCAAGTGCGTATAATGGCAAAGAAGCCCTTAACTTATTGATAAACAATGCGTTCGATTTTGTGTTTTTAGATATTGAGATGCCTTTAATTAACGGAATTGAATTGTTACAAACACTGCCTAAACGCCCTGCGACGATTATCACAACAGCGTATAGTACGTTCGCTTTTGAAGCCTATCAACAAGATGCCGTCGATTATTTGTTGAAACCCATCTCGTTGCCGCGCTTTTTGAAGGCAATTGAAAAAGCAAAATATTTTTGGAAATCGAATCAAGCTCCTAAACCTATTCAAAATACGTTGCTTTTGCGTATTGATGGCGAAGCGAAAGAAGTGCCTTTGGAACCCATTGCGTATTTTCAAAGCATCGGTAATTATGTAAAAGTTTGTTTTAAAGGCAATCAAAAATCAATTGTCGTGTATGATACCTTGAAAAATATTTTAGATATGACTCCCTCAGAACGATTTATTCAAACCCATAAATCTTATATTGTAAATATTAATTATATTGAAAGTGTTGGTAAAGAAAGTATTACATTAAAAGAGGGCATTAATATTCCATTAGGGCGCAAATATGAATTGATGGTTCAAAAAAGGATTATTTGAATCAAGAGTTAAGGAATTAAAGAGACATTTACTATAAATCACCCTAATTTGCACTAAATAATGAGTGGAAATTAAGGTGATTTATACCAGAATAATTTGAATTATTTAATTGGTTATCAACAACTTGCAATTATTTTATAATATTTATATATCATCTGTATCTATGTCTAAATCCTTTCCTTCTGATAAAAGCACCACTTCCTGTTCCATGAGTCCTGTGATGTTGACCACAAAGTCAATCTCTGCCCCTTTCAGCAATGCATTTTTCGCAATTTCAATCTTTTCCGTACGCCTTGCTTTATCTTCGGCAGTTGCGATGACAGCATTTTCAATGCGCCGATTTTCAATGTGTCGTTTATACGCCTGTTTATCATCTTGTGCCATGGTTTCATAACGTAAGACGGATTTCGCCCGCTCCATGCCTTTAGCTTTGAAAGTATCTTTGATTTCGCTATTTTTCAAAAAATAAAACCATTCATCAAGCGGTTCCACAGGTTTTTCTGCTCGAAACGAACCCACTCGTAGGATGTAATACTTTGGAAAAATATCGGCAACGGACTGAATGGCGTATTTTTGTTTTTGATAATTGGTTGGATTCAAAATATCCTTCTTCTTTCGTCCAATGAAGGAACCTTGATATTCATAAATATAATCTTTCCCTTGCCCCAGCCGAAAGTATAGAATATTGATGGAATAGGCTTTTTTGATTTGTCCATATCGCTGTCCTTCGTGAATATACTCCGAAATCAATTTGGAAATGCCATAGACCATTCGATGGAAGTAATCTTCTTCATCATCGTATTGGATTTCAATGAGCATTAATTCGCGCTCTCGAGTCTGCACTAAAATATCGACTCTATCAAATTTATCATTTTCAGACTGTTTATTGGCTTCACTTTCCAACAGATTTTGGATAAACACATCAAAACCGAGCAATTCACTTAAAAAACCTTCTAATACATCAAAATTTTCTTTGTGGCGCAAGATTTTTTTAATTGCCCAATCAAAGCTAATAAAAGTGCGATTTGCCATATTTTATACAAGTTTTATTGGAAAATATTGGTTATAAATCTTTTTGAAACAATTTTTATCGCCTAAAAGTTTTGAAACGATAGGGAATTGGAAAAGTCCTTTTGGCTTTTATCCTAAAAGCATTATCTTTGCAGTTGAAATTCAATATTATTTTAAACTAAAATATCATTATAATGAATGTTGCCATTGCTCCTCAATTGAATCTCAAAGTTGCTCGAATCTTTACGCTCGAAGAATATCTTCGTAAAGAGGAAACTTCTATAGAGCGACATGAATTTTATGATGGAAAAATTATTAAAATGCCTAATGCAAAATTCTACCATAATCTAATAACAGGCAATACCTTTTATGCAATTAAAAGCCTTATTAGAGCTACTTCAAAAAAATATTTAATCTTAGGCGATGGTCAAAAAATATATATTGAGGCTGAAAATGTGGCAGTATATCCTGACGCGCTGGTAGTTTGTGAGCAACCTATATTTCACAATAATTTAGAATCTATTTTGATAAATCCTGTGCTGGTCGTGGAGGTTTTATCACGCAGCACACATTTATATGATAGAGTTGCAAAATTTGACTTATATAAATTATTGCCGAGTTTTAAGGAATATATATTGATTGATAGTCGAAAATGTGCGGTCGAAATTCGTTTTCAAGAAGCACCAAATCTTTGGCGAATACACCATGAAACAGATATGGAAAAATCAATTCGAGTAAATATATTAGAAAGTATGATTGATTTGAAAGATGTATATGAAAATGTTGTATTTAAAACTAAAAAATAAAAGGAGCATACCCTGCTACCTGATAGCAAGACCTTATTTATCATTCTATCCTGAATTATGTTATTACAACCAAAAGATTTATACGAAAAATTAGAATTTGATAAAGTCATTCAATTATTGATTCATGAGTGTTTGGGAGACCCTGGACGACAATATTTTGTGGATTTGACGGTCTCGACGGATATGATTTGGATTGAAAATCGCTTGAAAGAGGCGAAAGAATTGAAATTGTGTTTGGAAAAAAGCGACCGTTTTCCCTTTGGTGATTATGAGGAAATTTCAAATGATTTGAAAATGTTGGCGATTGATG
>JAAFJT010000034.1 GCA_013298955.1 Chitinophagales bacterium | reverse complement strand
CCATCTCCATTAATCGTCGGGCGTTCCCCTTTCAAGATAGATTGAATAAACAATGGAATCACCGCCGCATAAGCACCACTAGGGTTTTGTTTTGGACCAAAAACATTAAAATAGCGTAAGCCAATGGTTTCTAAACCATAAAGATTATTAAAAACATTCGCATATAATTCCATCACATATTTTGTCACCGCATAAGGCGAAAGGGGATTTCCAATTTTATCTTCTACTTTTGGTAATTCTTTGCTATCGCCATAAGTAGAGGAAGATGCCGCATACACAACTCGTTTAACACCTTTTTCTTTAGCTGCTGTAAAAATATTTAATGTACCTGTTATGTTTACAGCATTCGTAGTCAAAGGATCATTAATAGAACGAGGAACGGAACCCAAAGCCGCTTGATGCGAAACTAAATCCATTCCGTCACAAGCTGCCAAACAAGTTTCGTAATCTCGAATATCGCCTAATATAAATTCAAATTTATGATTGCCCATAAATTCTTGAATATTATGGAAAAAACCTGTTGCAAGATTATCTAAAACCCTGACTTTATTCACTCGTTCATCTTGGAGCAATGCTTCGACTAAATTTGAGCCAATGAAACCTGCTCCACCCGTTACCAAAATTGATTTTCCCATTAATTACTTGTCAGATTATATAAAAGTTTAGAAATATTATAATCAGGAATCAAATTATAGGGCTTGTAAAATTTGCCATGTCTTGAATACAAGCCATAAATAAAGTGAGTGTCTCCTTTCCAAAAATAAGCGAAAGGAGGTGATTCTAACCAATGAATCACAATATTATTGTCAAAAGCCAATTTAATTTGTTTCATTGAAAGCGGATTACAACTTTTGTCTAAGGCAACCCATGGTTTATTAGAACCAATAGCTAACCATCCCCTGCTTGTTTTTAACTCAGAAACAGCATGACTAGCTATTTCTTGTATCCTAAAAAAAACAGTGAAATTATTATTATTTTTAGAATAATCTCTTATTAAAAAGAGGTGTCTTGTTTCAAAATAAGAGAACTTAAAAAATTTTTCAAAAACTCTGCTTCTATCAAAACACAATCCTCCCCCAATATAAAATAAATTTTTTGGTTCTCTCTCTTGAGAGAGGGGAATACCAGCTCCCACGTGAGGATAATATTTAATCAGCGAATCTTCTACTTTTTGTATAAAAGTGATTTCTTCATCATAAGTTCTAACAGGACTTAACGGAGCAACATGGATTTTGTCCAAAATTTTGGAAATGTATAGTCTATCAGTTTCCGTTAATTCTGAGGAGACATTATTTTCGTAAATAATTAATAGGGTTAATAATGGAATTAAAAGTTTTAGTACTTTCTCTTTTAAAAAGAACGTTTTGGGGTATAGAATACCGTAAAATAAAGAAGCAAAAAAATAATTTAAATAAAACTTGATTGTGGTAAAAAACAAGGTAAAACTAAGTGTAAAAAAAAAGGTTGGGAATAATAACTCATCGCCTTTTTCAAGGTGAAAAAACATAGTTTGCATGAGGTTTATGAAATTTAGAGTTAAAAAAATCTGTTTTGAAATGTATAACTCTTTTCATGCTTTTGGTCGAAAAAGTCTAAAATATAATTGTTATACGACCTTATAACAATTATATTTTATAAGAGTGACAAATAATACATTGCTTTTTTTAAAAAATTTAAAAAATAAGATGTATTATTTTTGTTGTTATAAAAAGATACTTTTTCCGTTTACCACCCTGTTTTATTTTTTTAAAATAACTTGAAAATTTAGACAGAAGTTATAAACTGTTGACCAAAGTTCAGGCGAGGTTTGTAAAGGAGAAAAGCAGATAATACCATAAATCGTTAAATTTTACAACCTCCAAATTTCAATCCCTTGTTTATCTTTGAAAGGATACAAACCTTTTAAATCAAACAAAATCGGATATTTATTCATAATGGATTTGAAATAAGTAGCATCCAATGTTTTATATTCATCATGTCCGACTGCCACAATCACTGCATCATAATTATCTGCTAATTTTTCCGTAACGGTCAAACGGTATTCATGTGCAATTTCATTCGGCGAAGCGTGCGCATCCGTTATATGTACATTCACAGAATAATCCATTAACTCTCTGATAACATCAATCACTTTAGAATTTCTAATATCTGTAACATTCTCTTTAAAAGTCAACCCCATAAGCAAAATTTTACAGGAATGAGGTGATTTTCCTTTTTTAATCAACATTTGCACCAATTTTTTCGCAATATGTGCTGCCATGCTGTCATTAATCCGCCGCCCACTTAGAATCACTTGAGAATTGTAACCTAATTGTTGCGCTTTATAAGTCAAGTAAAAAGGATCTACTCCAATGCAATGTCCTCCGACTAATCCGGGTTGGAATTTTAAAAAATTCCACTTTGTACCTGCCGCTTTTAAAACTTCTTGTGTGTCAATACCCATTTTGTCAAAAATAATAGACAACTCATTCACAAAAGCAATATTCAAATCGCGTTGCGAATTTTCAATCACTTTTGCGGCTTCCGCTACTTTGACGGTTGACGCTTGATAGATTCCAGCTTCAATAATATGCCCATATACTTTTGCAATTTGTTCAAGCGATTCCGCATCATTACCCGAAACAATTTTAAGAATTTTGGTAAGCGTTCGTTCTTTATCGCCCGGATTAATGCGTTCAGGTGAGTAGCCATATTTAAAATCCACACCTGCTTTTAATCCGCTTTTTTCCTCAACAAGTGGCAAACAATCCTCCTCCGTACAACCCGGATATACCGTACTTTCATATACAACATAATCCCCTTGTTTCAACACTTTTCCAACACTTTCCGATGCTTTTTTAAGCGGTGTTAGATTTGGAACTTTATGTTCATCAATATCGGTCGGAACTGCAACGATGAAAAAATGTGCTTTTTTTAATTCCTGCGTGTCCGTTGTGAAAAGAATATCGGTATTGTCAAAAGCAGATTTATCTAATTCGTTAGAAGGGTCAATGCCTTGCTGCATCAACGCAACGCGACTTTTATTAATATCGAATCCAATGACTCTGAAATGTTTAGCAAATTCTAAGGCTAATGGTAAGCCTACGTAGCCTAAGCCGATGACAGCAATTGACTTTTCTTTTTTAAGTAGAGATTCGTACATGATGTATTTTAAATCAAAAAAGTTTCAATCTTAAACTGGTGAATTAGGTTTTCCTATTTAAACGAAGTTGTTCTTTACAATCTGTCAAAATGCAATACAATGCAGCATATAATTTGTCTAAATCAGCAATCGTCAAAGTTAAATTCACATTATAATCTTTGGACAATATTTTATCTTTTAATTTACCTAATTCCCATTGAACGCCATTCGTTACAATTTCGTAAACGGTTAATTGTGGATTATCATTAACTATTTTGTAATCACCTTATATTCAATTACTTGTGTATTAAAATGGGTTATTCATAAGACACAATTTTTAAAAAAGTTCTTGCAAATTGAGCAATATTTTGATTGTAATCAATAGGCTCCCTAACAGGTTGTTGCAATATATTTTTTTCGATAAGCGCGGCTAAAAAAGTAAAATCATCTGGTTCAAAAAACAAAGCATTTTGACTTAATTGTTCTCTATGTACTTTTAGATTCGATACCAGAATAAATTGACTCATTGCTTTTGTATCTTCGACAACCGTACTCCAACCTTCAAATAACGACGGCTGAATAATCGCTTGTGCATGATTCATCAACTGTAATTGCTCTTTTCGGTCAATAAAACCAATAAATTTTACCCAAGATTCAATTTCAGATGCTTTTATAAACGTTTTCAGTTCTTCAAAATAGGTCTTATTTCGATGATCATTCTCGCTTCCACTAAATACCACTTGAAAATTCAAGTTTTTAGGTTTCAAAAAAGCAATTGCTTTTAAGATAACGATATGATTTTTATGTTGCCAAAATTGATTCGGTGAAAAAAAATAAAGCTTTTTTAAATGGTATTTTTCTTTTAAAGCATTTATATCAAGGTGCTTAAAAGCAGGTAGCGTACTTGCGAAAGGAAGCAATTTTAATTCACTTTTGTATTGAGGGAAAAATTGCTCAAAATCACTTTTTGCATCTGCGCTGCTAAACACAATAATAGATTTTGTCTTTGAAATACTTAAATTGGTTTGTTTTTTCTCCAAAATGTTTTTTTCTGAAAACATTTGAGGCAAGTAATGCTCTTGAAAATCAGGTATCCAGTGGATATTTTTTTTTCCAACAGGTAACTTACGCCAAATAGGATAACAAACTTCAGGTATTTCCTCGAATAAAAGCGATTTTGAAAAAAACTTTATCGCTATATAATCGAATGCCTTTACAAAAAACGGTGCTTTATTTTCTGAAGATAAAAATTTTATATAGGGATAATCAATTTCTTTTATATCTTGAATAGGCGCGTCCGCAGGATGATAAATTAAAAGTTCAGGTTTTTCAGCATCTGGTAATATTTTTAAGGCACTTATGATGTTTATCGTGTAGATAACCCCACCTGTCCATGTTTTATAACTCCCTAAAAACGGTAAACCTATTTTTTTTCTTTTTAACATCGACTCGCCCAATCGTAGTATTTTTCTAAACCCGTTTGAATTGATATTTTATTACGATATCCTAAACGCAATAAAATTTGATTATCCGCTTTCCAATTCAGTGGATCGCCTTCTTTTACTTTATTATTAAAAATAATTCGTTTTTTTGTAGAAAAAAAAGAGGCAAATAAATGGGCAACATCCTTAATTTTAAAGGATTCACCATTCGCAACATTAATAATGTTGTGGTCAGCATCTGCATTTTTCAAGACGCATTCTATCGCAAAAAGTAAATCACTGATGTAAATAAAATCCCGCGTCTCATCACCTGTGCCGAATAAAAGAATTTCAGAAGCATTTTTCATTTTTTGATATAAATCCCAAAAAAGTTGTTTTTTCAGTCCTTCTCCATAAGCCGAAAAAATGCGTAAACAAGCGGTTTTTAAACCATAAATCGTATGAAATTCTTTACAAATCTCTTCTGCCTGCATTTTGTGCAAGCCATAAGGCGACATTGGGTTGAGTTCATCCGTTTCTTTAACGGGCAATTGTTTAGGATTGCCATAGACAGCGGCACTTGACAAATTGATAAAAGTGCAATTCGGTTGATATTGGCGTATCGCGTCTAATATTTTGAAAACATTGTATGTATTAAGCGTATAATCTCGAAAAGGATTGATGATAGAATCAGGCACTGATGCCGCACCTGAACAATTTAAACAAAAATCAAAAGTATATTTTTGAAAAATACTATGGAAGTTTGCATTGGTTGCATCTACCAAAATATACTTTTTGTCTATGTAATCCACCACAACATCACAACCCAATACGTCCAATCCTTGCGCCAAAAAATACGTAGTGGCATGACTGCCAATAAAACCTTTGGAACCGATTATTAATATTTTTTTCACGAGCGTTTATCTGCTGGAATGATTTTCACGACTTGTGCTGGGTTTATGGGCTATATTGTTTAAAACTATCTAAACTATTGCCCACCACCGTATTTTTTACTTTTTTAACTAAAAAGCCAACTATTTTTTTTAACATTTAGGATATTGAAATCACGCCTGTTTGACAGAGGCTATCAGTTTTACTGCCATAATATTACATCCTATCAGTGCAGGAAGTACTAAAATTGCTGATACAAGTGGCGGAGTCGCTATTTTATAATCATGTTCAAAACCGTATTGAAGCAATGGATACAAAAAAACAATGCTGATTGCAGCCAATACAATTTGTAATTTCACTTTTTCAAAAGCATTCATAAACACAGCTCCATTATACGTAAAGGCTTGAACGGTAATCAAGAATGCAAAGGGAATACAGTTTATCGTTGTAATATTGACTTTGCCTTTAGTCCAAAAAAAGATAAAGGGTGGTGCAACTAAGGTCAGTATCCATGCCCCGATAGAAAATAAACCACTAAATAATAAAAGATTTCTATAAATTTGCTTTAACTTTAAATAATCCGATGATGCTTTGTAATAAGCGATTTCTGCCCAATAGACACCTATCGTTGTATTGAAAAAGCTAAAAAAGAAGGTAAAAATTTTATTAATTAAATCATAATCCATCGTATCTTTTGCAGACAAATTAGAATAAATATAATAATTACCCATCGAAAAAAAGAAAAGTCCACTAATCTGCAATGCAAAAAATTGTAACCCCGTAATAATCGTTTTATCAAAAACTAAAGGCATTCGTAACTCTTGTATCGTTGGCATTCGCAATGCTGATTTTTTTAGTGCAAGGTAGAATACAAACACACTCATCCCTACATGAAGGGTCGAATAGAGCATCGCACACCCTAAAACCGTTGACTTTTGTTCCAAAAAAACAAGAATGCCCACAGATAGAGTCCATGAAGCTGATTTTGCCATCCCATAGATACTGGCAATGTGCGCGAGTCGAAGCCCTTGTAAAATCTGTCCACTCAAACCCAATGGAAAAACTAAAATCGCAGGCACATAAATAAGGATTGAAAGCAGTTTGTGTTGCGAAAGAATCGGATTGACCTTTAACAAAACAAAAAATAAAATCAACAGTAGCGTCGTGATGATAAGGTAATACTGCATACATTGCTTGAATAAAGCATTAATACTTGCCGCATTTTTATCTACAAGCGATTCCGTTACCTTATTTTTAAAACTGTACCCTATCCCAAAATCAAAGATGCCTATCCAAGTAATTAACGAAAGAAGGGTTACCCAAATACCATAATCATCCGTCGAAAAATAGTGTATCAGCAAAGGTACGGTGGCAAAACCGAGTATCGCATTTACAAATTGGGTTGCACCCGTCACTCCGACAGAAAAATTGGCAGCACTTATCTTTTTACCAAAGATAGTAATAGGCATTTTACAATGGATAATTGAGTTTTAAAATGAGCATAGACAGGATAACGAAGCGGCTTAACATAACGCAATAAGCCCATAAATCCTTGCTTTGCACGAAGAACACTACTCATACCAGCAAGCATATTTCGAGCAATTACTTCATCTTTGTAGTGTCGTCTTTTATCTTCTGATACGCCTTTTTGTTTTAAAAAGGCTCCTATTTCATCTTGCCAGATGACAATTTCATCCATCCATGACTTAGTAGCAATCATCTGTGAGGTACCATTATGACTCCACATTCTATATTGTGAAACCGCCTCTTGTACATATACTGTTTTGCCCGCTAAAAGGAGCTTTTGAACAAAACAACTGTCGCCTGCTGTAACTTTATAGGATTCATTAAATCCACCCACCGATAAGTATAAGTCTTTTTTAAAGAAAACACCTATCATTTTGGCATCGACCCCATATCTAAAAGGGTAAAATCCATCGGGTGCTTCATAGGCTTCTGCAGCAGTGGGCATCCAAACGGATGTAACTTTATCCGTTGCATCAATCGTTTCATTACCAAAAATGATAACTTCCGCAGTAGGATTTTTTTGTATAATTTTTTCTACGGTAGCGAAAGCATTTTCAAGAAACATATCATCATCGGATGATAAACATACCCAATCCGAATGAAGTCCCCTAATGGCTCTGTTCCAATTGTCAAACGCAGGTATCACTTCTTTGAAAGAATCAAACTGAGCATTAGGATAGGCTAATTTAATGGATTCTGTGACAAACCCACCGTTATCGCTCACAAATACTTCAATATCGGAAGCAATCGTATCTAATAGTTTTATTAAAAATTTATTTCTATTGTACGTTGGTATTGCAATTCCAATTTTACTCATGCTGTCTGTATGATACTTTTCGCTTTTCGGATTCCTTCTTTTTTAAATTTAAAGTTGTAAACCTGCTATTTTTCGCAAGTAATCTTGCGTACCTGCCACTCCAATAAACCTATCTGGAATCGCTAAACGCTTTATTTTAGGTAGCGTCGCAATTTTTTCCTGTTCTAACAAGTCATGTAATCCCTCTAAAATCGCAGAACCAAAGCCACCACTCCGTTGATGTTCTTCAATCGTAATGATAGAAGTGTATTTAGAGGCTATTGTTGCCAAATCCACTAAATTTAAAGGCTTAATGAAGGGAACACTGTACAAACCATATTCTTTTTTTTCTTTCTGTATATAATCAGAGGCGTATTTAAGCATAGAACCTGTGGAAAGGACTGCTGTGCCTTTTCCTTGAAAAACTTCTATGATATTGCCCCATGAAAACGTTTTATCCTTAGAATGCACCATCGGTTCCCCCGCTTTTCCCAAACGAAGATAAGAAGGTTCATTATTATTACAAAGCATTTTCGTTATAATTTGTGCTTCTAATGGATCGGCTGGGGCTAATACATTCAGATTCGGAATCGTACGCAACATCCCCAATTCTTCGGTGGTATGATGTGACGTACCTAATGCTCCGTAAGCATAACCACCGCCTACCGCAACCACTTTCACATTGGCATTATGATAACACATATCATATCGAATTTGCTCCATGCAGCGCAAAGTAGGAAAATTACCAATTGAGTAGGTAAAAACATTATACCCTTCCATTGCTAAACCAACGGCAATACCTGTCATGTTTTGTTCTGCAATACCAACATTTAAGAAACGGTCTGGGAATTGCTGTGCAAAAAGTTCTACTACAGAATAGCCTAAGTCGCCAACAAGCAAAAAGATTTTATTGTTGGTTTTTGCGGCTTCTACCAGTTGTTTAATAAACGCTGTTCTCATTACTTTTGCTGATTGATTTGCCCTATAGCACTTTCTAATTGTTCTTTGTTCGGTGATTTATAGTGCCAAGCCAATTGGTTTTCCATAAAATCAACTCCTTTGCCTTTTACAGTATGGGCTATTACAACTCTTGGTTTGGAACCATGAATGGTATCTTTTCGGAGTGCTTCATAGATTTCGCTATGATTATGACCATCAATTTCTATCGTATCCCAACCAAAACTATTAAATTTATCTTTTAATGGGTCTAAATCCAATACTTCTTTGATAGTACCAAAACTTTGAATTTTATTAAAATCAACTATCAACGTCATATTGTTTAACTCATGGTGTGGCGCAAAAAGAATTGCTTCCCAATTAGAGCCTTCATTAAGTTCTCCATCACTTACAATCGTATAAACATGCCAATCCGTTTTTTTTCGCTTCCCTGCCAGAGCCATTCCGCAAGCTACGGAGAGCGCGTGTCCAAGACTGCCTGTTGAAAGTTCTACCCCAGCTACCTTATGATTGACATGAGATGTGAACAAGCTCCCATTTTGGGTAAAGGTCTGCAAAGCTGCATCCGTATAAAACCCAACTTCTTTCAGTACCGCATACAAGGCAGTACAAGCATGCCCTTTGCTATAAAGCAATCTATCCCGTTCTTCCCATTTTGGATGACTCGTATCGTATTTTAAAATACGACTATAAAGCACCGAAAGTACATCTGCAATGGATAGCGCACCGCCTACATGAGAAGCATTATGATGATGAGCTAACGTAAGTAAACATTTTTTTACTTTTTGGGCTAAAACCTTACTATTAGATGGTAACATAAGAGATATACGGGTCAAAAATTGTTTTTTTGAGTTGAACGTTTTTGATTCCCAATGTTTCTAATAAAGCAAGCGTTTCACCCGGAAAACTTGGTGTATTGAGTTCGTCAAAGGCTAAAATACTTCCTTTCGGCATTCTGTCAATAAAAGTTTCAATAGCCACTTTGGTAGGCTCATAAATATCAAAATCTAAATACATCAAGCTAACAATCGTATGAGCATGCTGCTTCAAATAAGCAGGAATGGTCTTCATAGCATCCCCTTTTACAAGGGTTACTTTCGGGATATGTGATATGGCTCTATTCCTGTCAAAAAGTTTAATCGCAGTCTCTATTTCATTTTCAATTCCTTTTTGAACAAATAAATCACCCTTTTTGTATTCCGTTTGGGAATTAGCATCTTTTTCAGCAATACTCGGAAAGCCATCAAAAGTATCAAATGCAATGATTCTGCGCGTATGATTATAGGGTTCATAAATGGCAGATAGTTGTGCAAAAGTCATCGTTCCTCCCCCCGTATAACATCCACATTCGATGATTACACCCGGTAATTCCATCTGTAATTTATAAAGTTCATTTTTGGCTAAGAACCTTGAAATATCTTGTCTTCTAACATATTTAGCAAAACTTTGTAATTTTTGCGTCGTGTCTAAGGGCGATTGATTAAAATAATCCGAATAACCTGCAAAAAGATCAATTTCAACAGGGTTGTGGTTTTTTATATTTCCTTGAAAGTTGTCTTTATGAATCATTCTTTTAAAGTTTATTTTTTAAATAAAAGGGAATCGTTGAATTTAACGCTTCTTCAAAAAGGGTATAAGTTGGATTAAAGATTTTAATGAACTTTTCACTATTCCCTTCCATATGCATCACTTGATTTGCTCGATAAGGAATAGCCCCCAAATTTATCTTGCTTTTCGATTCTATTTTCGCTGCCAACCGATTAACTATATTTTTTAATTTCATCGAATCATTCGATGATAAATTATAGATTCCAGCATGATTTTCTGAGGTATGAGCTACATCATATAAACATTTCGCTAAATCATTTGCGTAAATGTAATCATATTTCTGTTCACAAAAAGTCAGGTTCAATGTTTCATTTTTCGACAATTTATCAATTAAAAACGGAATGAACCAATTATTACCTTCTTTTTGACCAAAAACAGAGAACAATCTCAACCAATACCATTCTAAATGGTTTTGCATTGCAAAATTTTTAAAAATACCGAGCATAGCAAGTTTAATAGAGCCATAAACACTTGTCGGATTACACTCAAAATCCTCATCGACTCTCCCCAAAAAAGCACCATACTCTGCTTGAGAACCTAAACAGATTATTTTTTTCACACCTATTTTTTGGGCAAAAATTAGAATATCGGTGGTATAACTAAGATTATTCACTTGTATTTTCCAATCATCTCTATCCTTTGCAGAAACCCCACCCCAAGCTGTATGAATTAAAACGTCCGCTTGAAAATTATGGATTTTAGTTTCAGCTTGCTCTAAACGGACAAGCGTTAAATTTTTGCAATCCAAAATATCATTAAGCCTCCATAAGTCTGTATTTTCTCTAATTAACCCAATTACATTACAGCCATTTTCAATGAAAAATTTAGCTGTATTATAGCCAATAAACCCACTTATTCCTGTTATAAGTAAATTAATTTTCATTTTTTTAAAAAGGCTTTAATCGTATCTGCCATATAATCATAATGATGTTCATTCAGTCCTGGCCAAACGCCTAACCAAAAAGAGCGATTCATGATAATATCGGTATTGGTCAAATCACCCACTATCCTTTTATGAATGTTCACATAAGCAGGTTGTTTAATTAAATTCCCTGCAAAAAACAAGCGCGTACCAATTTTATGGGCTTCTAAAAATTGAACTAAATCATTTCTATCAATAGAACTTGTTTCCCTAAGCGTAATCAAAAAACCAAACCAACTTGGATTACTATTCGGTGTCGGTTCAGGCAAAATAAAATGTTCTTCAAATTGCTTGAAACGACTGTACAAGGCAGCATAATTTTCTCTTCTACGTTGAACGAAAAAATCAGCTTTTTTCAATTGGCTTATCCCAATTGCCGCCTGCATATCCGTTACTTTTAAGTTAAAACCAATATGTGAATACGTATATTTATGGTCATAACCACAAGGCAACTCGCCTAAACACCAATCAAACCGTTTTCCACACGTATTATCTTTGCCCGGTTCACAATAACAATCTCTTCCCCAATCTCGGAAACTTTTGGCAATCGGGTCTAATTTTCTATTATTGACCAAAACCGCGCCGCCTTCGCCCATCGTAATATGATGTGCAGGATAGAAAGAAACCGTTGCTAAATCTCCAAAACTGCCTGTTTTTTTACCATTATAAGTAGCACCAAGCGAATCACAATCATCTTCAATCAACCAAAGATTATATTTTTGGGCAATACGCATCACTTCTGCAAGATTAAAAGGATTTCCTAAGGCATGTGCCATCATAATCGCTTTCGTCTTCGGTGTAATCGCTTCCTCTATCAGTTCAGCCTTAATATTATAAGTTGGAATATCTACATCTATAAAAACAGGCACACAACCATATTGTATCATCGGATTCACCGTCGTCGGAAAACCTGCGGCAACCGTAATCACTTCATCTCCTGGCTTAATTTGCCTTTCGCCTAATTTGGGCGAAGTCAACGTATAGAATGCAACTAAATTTGCAGAAGAACCCGAATTAACTAATAAGGATGTTTTAGCACCAAAATATCGAGCAAAATCTCTTTCAAAACGAGGTCCAAAACGTCCCGTAGTCAACCAACCATCTAAAACAGCATCTACACCATATAATAAATCATCCGCATCTAATACTTTACCCGTTACAGGAATGTAATGCTCCCCTGGTGTAATTAATTGTTGGGTTTTTCGATGCGCAATGGCTCTAAGTTGCTCACTTAATGCTCCTTCAAAATTTTTATACGCCATGCTCAATTTGCTGATATTGGTTTATTTGACTTTTTAATAAATCCAATACATCATCCTTTTTTAATTTATAAAAATGAATCGTTTGCTGAATAGATTGATAGGCTTTCCATCGGGGTTTCCACCCTAATTCATGAATACTTTTATTTATATCTAATTTCAATAAATGGGCTTCATGAGGTTGTTTATCTAATTTCGGCATAAAATAAGCACCCTTTCCCCAAATATCAATCGCTATTTTCACTAAATCTTCTACGGTAAACGTATCTTCTTGCATCGGTCCAAAATTCCAAGCCTCTGAATACTTTATAGGATTTTCTAATAACTTAGCTCCTAATAACAAATAACCACTCAACGGTTCTATAACGTGTTGCCAAGGGCGCACTGCTTTCGGATTTCGGACTTCAATTCGTTTATGCTGTTGTAAGGCTCGAATAATATCTGGAATAATTCTATCTTTTGCCCAATCGCCCCCACCAATGACATTGCCTGCGCGAGCAGCAGCAATTGCTTTTTGATGATTTTTAGAATCATTTAGGTTAAAAAAACTATTCCGATACGCATTTATAATAATTTCAGCAGTTGCTTTACTCGCACTATACGGGTCATAACCGCCTAAACGATCCTGCTCCCGATACGGATAATGCCATTCTTTATTTTCATAAACTTTGTCTGTCGTAATCATGACAGCAATACAAGGTTTTTCTAAAAAACGCAAAGCATCTAAAACATAAGCTGTACCTAACGTATTCACCTCAAACGTTTCAGTCGGAATTTCATAGGACAAACGAACCAACGGTTGCGCAGCCAAATGAAAAATAAAATCAGGCTGAAAATCTAAAATTTCTTTCCTCAAACGCTCTTTATCCCGAATATCGGCTATAACACTTTCGCCTAAACGCGCTCCCTGAATTTGAGAATATAAATCAAAATCATTTTCAGGTGCTAAGGCATAACCTTTTACTTTTGCACCCAGTAGATGCAACCATGTTAAAAGCCAAGCACCCTTAAAACCCGTATGACCTGTTAAAAAAACCTTTTTACCTTTGTAGGTTTGCTCAAACAACGTTTTATAGTCTATTGCCATAGCTTCCAAAGAGCTTTATTACTTTGCCACAAGGCTTCCAATTCAATTTTATCTCGGATAGCATCCATACATTTCCAAAATCCATGATGCCGATAAGTCATCAGTTCATTATCCTGTGCAATGGCAACTAATGGTTTTTTTTCCCATTGAATGTCATCCATATCCCCTTGTAAATACTTGAAAATACTTGGCTCTAATACAAAAAAACCCCCATTAATCCATGCACCGTCTCCTTCAGGTTTTTCTTCAAAATGAAGCACCTTACCCTGTTTATCCGTTTCTATATTTCCAAACCGCCCAGGTGCTTGAACCGACGTTAAAGTAACTGCACGACCATGATTTTTATGAAATTGTATCAATTTAGGAATATTAACATTCGCTACCCCATCCCCATAAGTAAGCATAAACGTTTCGTTGCCCACATATTTCTGAACTCTTTTTAATCGTCCTGCTGTATTTGTTTCTAAACCAGTATCAATAAGCGTTACTTTAAAAGATTCTGTATTCGCAAAATGAACATCTATTTGATTAGAGCTCACCTCAATTGTCAAATCAGAATTATATAAAAAATAATTTAAAAAATATTCCTTTATGATATAACCTTTATAACCCAAGCAAATCACAAAATCATTAAACCCATAATGAGAATATATTTTCATAATATGCCAAAGTATCGGCTTACCACCGATTTCAACCATCGGTTTCGGTCTTGTGGTTGTTTCCTCTGCTAACCTTGTTCCAAGACCGCCTGCAAAAATAACGACTTTCATAAATTGAAAAAGATTTTATAAATTGCAGTAGGATGATAGCATGATACTTCGCAATTTATTTTAGTTTTTGAGTTTAGAAATGCGCCTCTTGAATCGAAAGTTTTTTAATTAAGCAAGTGCGTCCAAAAGTATCTTTCTAAGTACCACAAGTATAATACCGATAAGCAACCCTAATGCAATTCCAATACCTAAAGCTTTTATCAGTGATAATTTCTCAGGACTAATAGGACCGACTGGTAAATCTAAATCTTTAATAAAAGGTTGTGCATTTTCTCTTGCCAAATTTGCCATCGTTAGATTTTCTGTTGCCTTTGCATAAATTGCATTAGATATAAATCCATCCTTTTTCATTCTTTCAATAACAGCTTTATCTTCTAATAAGAAAGACCCACGTGCAGCATCTTCTGCTCTTGCAGCCGCCATTTCTTTACTATCTAAAACCGCTTTAACAGAATCGACTTGCTTTTTTAAAACAGCATAGGTTTTATCTTCTTTGGCAGTAGTTTGTTTTTTATAATAATCACTCAAATCACTATACAAAACTCGAATCAATTCAATAGAAAGGTCTTCACTATGCGTTGTTAAAACCAATTTCATCACTTCTGATTTTTTATCATAAGAAGCCGCAAAAATAGGCGATTTGCCTACCATAATACTGTGCAGTGTTAAAAGAACACTGTTTTCAGTGCGGGTAAAACGGTTAGGATCTTGCAATCGTTGCATTTCACGCCAATTAAACAAAAAATCTTTAAAGCCAGTAGTATCTTTTTTCCATTTTTTGTGCAACTCTTGGTCTCGAATCAAATGATTTGCTAATAAATCAGTGTCTCCTTTAATCGCTGCAACTCTAAATAAGGCGGTTTGAATAATGCGCCGTGAGCGAGAAAATTCAAGGATTTTTTCTAATTTATTATTACCCCCACCACCACCTAAACCACCACCGAGAATAGCCCCTAAACCCATGCCAACACCACCCTCTGTATTGACCACGAACGTTAAATCAGCTGTATATTTTGCTCTATCTTTGGAATAATCGTAATATTGGTAGCCACAAGATAAAGCTATAAATATTAGTATAACCCACCATTTGCGAACAATCTCCCACCCATAAATCTTAATTTTAAGGATTAATTCTTTGAGTGTTATCTCATCATTATCTGGTAAATGGGTTGCTATATTTTCAGTTTGCAAAACAAAAATCTTTTAAGGAGCAAAAGTGGTTAACACTTTTTTTTGTTTATAAATATTTTCTATTATTTCTACGACCTTTAAACCTTCTAAAGCATTGGTAGTGATACTTTTATGTCCATGTAAAACAGCGATTACATTTTCTAAGAGCATTTTATGATGTACATGCGGGTCGGAAGGCGCGGCGAGCAAATCTGGTTTTTCTACGTTTTGAACATGACAGTATTCAACTTTATCTAAATATTGACCTGTCAATTTGACCGTACCGTATTCTCCAAGAATGCTGATGCTACTTTCAAAATTTTTATCAAAAGTGGCAGTTGAATAATGCAAACAGCCTGTACCACCTGTTTTTAAATCAAAAGTGACAATCCCTGTATCTTCTGTATTGGGCAAATATTCGTGGTTATTATTGCGAAATCGGGCATTAATATTTGCTAAATCGCCAAATATCCAATAGATTAAATCTATAAAATGCGCAAATTGGGTGAATAAAACGCCACCATCTAACACAGTCCCATGCCAACTATCTGGATGATAATACCGATTATCTCGATTCCAAAAACAATTGACTTGCAAAGTAAAAATGCGTCCTAATGCGCCATCTGTGATTATTTTTTTGAGCCAAATAGAAGGGTGAGCATAGCGATTTTGCATGACACAAAAGACAAACTTGCCTTTACTCAACGCTTTATGTATAATGTTTTCACAACCTTCTTTGGTCAAAGCCATTGGTTTTTCAACCACCACATGCTTCCCTGCTTCTAAAAGTTGTACCGATTGAGCCTCATGTAAACCATTTGGAGTCGCAATAATCGCTACTTCAAATGGAAGATTCGAGGCTAATAAAGCGTTTATAGATATAAACAAAGGAATACTATCCATATCCTTTGATAGGACTTCATCACAAACTGCTACCAATTTTGCATGATGCAATTGTTGTAAAACCGTTGCATGACGCTTTCCAATGCGTCCGTACCCAATAATGGCAAATCGAATGATTGTTTTAGCCATTAATTAATGGATTGAAGGACTCGTTGTTTTTTTCGTTCTACCAACTTTTGTAAACACAAACTCGCTAAAAAAGCAATTGCAATAATCACTGCCAATAATTGAAAGGTGCCTATCTGATGCAACCAAAATGCCAATCCTATAAAAAACAAAGTGGTTATAGCTAAAACGCTTGTTGCTTGCAGGTGCGTGAACCCAAAATCCAATAACAGATGATGAATATGCAATCTATCCGCAGAAAAAGGAGAGCGTCCCCGCCATATTCTCATGGCAAAAACACGCGCTGTATCAAATAAAGGAAATATTAAAATACCCACTGCAATCGCAGGTGCGGATTTAATAGAATAGACATTATTAGGATATAATCGATTGATTTCCATAAACTTAATCACCAAAATCGAACAAATTAAGCCTAATAACAATGCTCCTGTATCACCCATAAAAATTTTAGCAGGCGTAAAATTATATTTCAAAAAAGCAGTCGTAGCTCCTGCAACCGCAAATGCTAAAATCGCAAAAGAGCTTTTATCCATCAAAAAATACCAACTCCCTAAAACGACGGCTATAATCAAACTAATACTCCCTGATAAACCATTAATCCCATCAATCAGATTAAAAGCATTTATAATAACAATTATCGTAAATATTGTCAATGGTACCGCTATAATATAAGGTATCTCTTGAATACCACAAAAACCATACAAACTATTAATAATAACATTCCCTTTAAAGACTAAAATGCCTGCTGCCATGAGTTCCCCTATCAGTTTGGTGCGGGGCGACATTGGGAGTAAATCATCTTTGATTCCTATTAAGGCAATTACAATAAACGATGCTAACATATATTGTAATTCAGCTAATACATTGAAAGGGGTCCAAAAAATCACCGAAAAAACAATCCCTGTAAAAATAGCAATCCCACCCAAAGATGGAATAATCTCTGTATGAATTTTTCTTTTGCCATCTGGCACATCATACAAATGTTTTGCCTTTGCTAAGTTTATGATTGGAGGTATCAAGATATAACAAGGCAAAAAAGCAGTAATAAATGCCAAAATTAAATCATACATGTTGCTATATCAAGTTTGAAAAAGCAGGTTCAACGTGATTGTTTTTTAACACATATTTTTCACCACTTTCGGGGCAAAATGAAATTCCATGAGTATCAAATTGCAAACGATGTCCATACTTACTCACCCAGCCGATTTGTTTCGCAGGATTTCCAACAACCAAAGCATAAGGCAATACTTGTTTTGTTATTACAGCACCCGCGCCTATCATGGCGTACTCCCCTATTTCATTCCCACAAATAATCGTCGCATTCGCACCGATACTGGCTCCTTTTCTAACAAGCGTTGTTTTATATTCCTTTTTTCTAATGATAAAACTACGCGGGTTGATGACATTTGTAAAAACCATAGAAGGTCCTAAAAACACATCGTCTTCACAAATTACTCCTGTATAAATCGAAACATTATTTTGAATTTTAACATTTCGTCCTAATATTACTTGGGGCGAAACGACTACATTCTGCCCAATATTACCATTTTCCCCAATTTCACAACCCGACATGATATGACTAAAATGCCAAATCTTTGTCCCCTCCCCTATCTTAGAACCTGCGTCTATCACCGCCGTTTCATGTGCAAAATAATTGGTTTCGGTTTTCAATCGAAAAAAGAGGTTACCTGAGTAGCGATATAATTCAAAATATCGGTATTCATTTCGGTATGAATGGGCAACGAAATAACCGTATTACATAGTTTTTCAGTCACGCGCAACGTTCTACCATCCCAATAATTGGCAAAAGCCTTTTGACGATATAATGGAAGTGGGTAATATATCATAGCTGGAATGCCCTGATTTTTAAGGTGTTGTTGCAACGCAGCACGTTGTTTTTGTCCACCCCGAACTTGTAACGTATATTGATGAAAAACATGCGTCGAATTTTGAGTGCGAATCGGCGTTTGCAAATCATCTATCGATTCAAATGCAGCATCATAAAAATCAGCTGCTGCTCGCCTTGCCTGATTGAATTGATTCAAATGAGGCAATTTAACATTCAAAATCGCTGCTTGAAGGCTGTCTAAACGAGAATTAACACCTGTTTCTTCGTGAAAGTATTGTTGGGATTGCCCGTGATTCGCAATACTGCGAGCGCGAGCTGCCAATACATCATTATTCGTCATCAATGCACCGCCATCTCCATAACAACCTAAATTCTTAGAAGGGAAAAAAGAAGTACACCCAAAATCACCAATCGTCCCTGCTTTTTGCGATTTTCCATGCGCGAAAGTATAGTCCGCGCCTATCGCTTGAGCATTATCTTCAATAACAAACAAATTGTATTTTTGAGCTATCGCTAAAATGGCTTCCATATCTGCCGTTTGTCCAAATAAATGAACAGGCACAATCGCTTTTGTCCGATTTGTAATCGCTTTTTCAAGCGTTTCGGCAGTGATATTGAACGTTTTAGGATCCACATCAACCATGACAGGCACTAATTTTAGTAACGCAATCACTTCGGCGGTCGCAACATAGGTAAAGGCAGGCACAATCACCTCATCTCCCATTTTTAAATCCAACGCCATCATCGCAATTTGTAGTGCGTCCGTCCCGTTTGCACAAGGAATGACGTGTTTTACACCTAAAAATTGTTCTAATTGATGTTGAAATCGCTTTACTTCGGGCCCATTGATGTAGGCAGTGGATGCCATACAATCTAAAACAGCCTTGTCTAAGTCCGTTTTGAGTTTTAAATATTGACTTTTTAAGTCAACCATTTGAAGCGGCAATGTGAAATTCGGTAGAATCGGAGTGGTCTTTTTCAATAAAGCAATTTTAAAAGAAGGCTTCGCCGTTCATGTGTCGCAAACAACATGTTAGTTAAAACGGCAAAAAGGAGACATAATTAAAAATAACATACTAAAAAGGCTTCGCCGTTCATGTGTCGCAGACAACATGTAAAACGAAAAATATTTTTTTAAACGAATGATTTTCAATATTTTATAAACTTATGAAGCTGTTTGTACAGCTATTTTTTTTAAAAACTGAGTATCGATATTCATCTGCAATACATAGCCAGAATTATCAATCTCTATTAAAACCCGTTCTTTACCTTGCACTTTGACCAATCTTCCGCGCATGCCCATCAAATTCCCTGCAACCACTTCCACTTCATCTCCTGCAATATAGGCAGCCGCTTTTTCTTGCGCCACTAATTCAATATCGTCTTCTAAAAGCAATCTTCGTATCCAATCAATTTGTTGTTCAGGAATGCTCAACAAATTTTTGCCAAACTTTAAAAAAGTACTCACATATTCGGTTTCGAGTACTTTGACATATTGTGATGCAACAATTTTAACAAAAATAAAAGATGGAATCAAGGGCATTTCGGTTTCACGTCGTTTTTTACTCCACACGCGAACCACTTGTTTCAAGGGCAAATAGGTTTGAATTTGTTTTATTTCCAACATTTTCAAAACCATTTTTTCGCTTTTGAATTTCAACCTGACAGCAAACCAGCGCGGCGCACTTGCATGCAACTGATTATTATAAGTTATTTCAGGCTTTGAATCTACTTTTGCCATGATGATGCTTGCTTTTAAGGCTTTTATTTCGTTTTGTTTGCACTTGTCTCCTTTTCCCAAATCAAAAACGGTTCGGCAGCATATAAATTCCAATCTGCACTCGCCGCTTCTATATGCGTTAAGGTAATATGTCTAATTTTCCTATCAATCAACGCTTCTGCTTTATCAATGAGTTTCAATAGAAAAAATTTATCAATATCTCCTATAAAAATCAAATCAATAATTCTACTATCTAATCCTTTCGCAAAATCGCCTGCCAAATATACTTTCTCCACTTTCCCCAATCCATCCACTACTTTTTCGATGATTTGGTCAATACCAACATGTTTCAATAAAATGTTATGTATTTCTTGAAACAAAGGATGCTTTACGTTTGCCCTAAACATTTTTTTATTGCCTTCCACAAAGGAGGACAACATCCCAGCTTTTTCTAAACGATTGATTTCCAAACGAATGGCATTTGAAGATTCTCCAAATTCGCTTTCCAATCCGCGTAAATACGACTTTGTATTCACATTTAAAAAAAACTTTAACAACAATTTTACTCTCGTTTTCGACGATATTAAGGTGTCAAGCATTATCACTAAATTGAGTAGCAAAGGTACTCATTCTTTACTAAAAATCCAAATAAAAGTTTACTTTTTTTTTAATTTTTATTTCAAATAAATTTGTAACTTAAATTCATTTACCTACTTATAAATAGCATCTTATCAATACGTGACATGAAAACGAGTATTATTTTTACTCGTTTTCAATATTTTTTTAAACATCATAATTGAGGGACGGTGCTAACCATCTTTCGGCTTCTTCGATGCCCATATTTTTGCGCCGCGCATAATCCTCTACTTGGTCTTTGGCAATTTGACCCAAACCAAAATATTTAGATTTTGGATGTGAAAAATAAAAACCGCTAACTGCAGCCGCAGGATACATCGCAAAACTTTCGGTTAGAAAAATGCCTGCATTTTTTTCTGCATCCAATAATTCAAACAAGGTCTTTTTCTCCGTATGCTCTGGACAAGCTGGATAACCGGGTGCAGGGCGAATACCTTGATATTCTTCTTCGATAAGGGATTGATTATCAAGTGATTCGGTGGGTTGATACCCCCAAAATTCTTTGCGCACACGCTCGTGCATGCGTTCTGCAAAGGCTTCTGCAAGGCGGTCTGCTAAGGCTTTCATCATAATCGCATTATAATCATCGCCCGCATCTTCATACATTTTGACCCATTTTTCAATGCCAATCCCCGCAGTGGTTGCAAACGCACCAATGTAATCCTTCTTTTTCAAGGTTTTCGGCAGGATATAATCGGAAAGACAGTAATTGTATTGACCTGGTGCTTTTTGATTTTGCTGGCGCAAATTATGCAACATGGTCATTGGCTTACTATGTCGAGTCGTTTTATAGACTTCAACATCATCTTCTACAGAATTGCAAGGGAAAAACCCAATCACTGCCCGCGCAGATAAGCGTTTTTCATCAATAATCAATTTTAATAATTCTTGCGCATCTTCAAACAATTTTTTCGCCTCTACACCCACAATCGAATCTTCAAAAATGGATGGATACTTACCAAATAATTGCCATGATTGAAAAAAAGGAGTCCAATCAATATAGCGACTTAATTCCGCAAGGTCATAATTTTCAAAAGTTTTCAAACCTAAAAATTTGGGTTTCAACACTTTATGATTTGCCCAATCTAAAACGGTTTTATTCGCACGCGCTTGTTTAAGGCTCAAATATTTTTTGGAAGACTTCCGATTGCCGCGTAACACACGAACTTGTTCATATTCAGCTTTGAGTTTCGCCGCAAAATCGGATTTTACTTTTGGATCCTGATTCAATAACGCACTCGCCACCGCAACCGACCGAGACGCATCCAACACATGTACCGTAATTCCTTTATTGAATTGCGGTTCAATTTTCACTGCCGTATGCGTTTTAGAAGTCGTCGCGCCGCCTATCATCAACGGAATTTGGATATTTTGACGCTCCATTTCCTTCGCGACATACACCATTTCATCCAAACTCGGCGTAATCAATCCACTTAAACCAATAATATCGACATTTTGCTCTCGGGCAACTTTTAGAATGCGCTCCGTTGGAACCATTACACCCAAATCAATAATGTCATAATTATTACAACCTAACACAACGCCTACAATATTTTTACCAATATCATGTACATCCCCTTTGACGGTTGCCATCAAAATCTTGCCTTTTGAAGTCAACACACCGCCGCCTTTCAACTTAGCAGCTTCGATAAACGGAGTCAAATAAGCGACTGCTTTTTTCATAACGCGCGCAGACTTAACGACTTGTGGCAAAAACATCTTGCCCGAACCGAATAAATCGCCCACCACATTCATCCCATTCATCAACGGACCTTCAATAATCGTTATGGGCGCAGGATATTTTTGCCGCGCTAATTCCACATCCTCATCTATATAATCGGTGATACCGCGCACCAAAGCATAAGTCAAGCGTTCCTCCAAGCTCAATTCCCGCCAAACCAAGTCTTTTTGCACCGATTTACCACCCCCTTTCACCCTTTCTGCATAATTCGTCAAGGCTTCTGTCGCGCCCAAATGTTTATTAAACAAAACATCTTCCACTAAACCCAACAATTCTTTTGGAATATCATCATATACTTCAATCATCCCCGCATTCACAATGCCCATATCCATCCCCGCTTTCGTCGCATGATACAAAAAAGCAGAGTGCATTGCCTCCCGAACAGGATTATTTCCTCGAAAAGCAAACGAAATATTGCTCACCCCACCCGAAATCTTAGCACCCGGACAGCGTTTTTTAATTTCACGAGTCGCCTCAATGAAATAAATCGCATAGTCATTGTGTTCTTCAATCCCTGTTGCTACGGCAAATATATTAGGGTCAAAAATAATATCAGAAGGTCTGAAATGCACTTTTTGAACCAAAAGATTATAGGCGCGTTCACAAATTTCCACTTTTCGCTGCATCGTATCGGCTTGACCTTGTTCATCAAACGCCATCACCACCGCCGCCGCACCATATCGCCGAATCAATTTCGCCTGTTGAATAAACTTCTCCTCCCCTTCTTTCATCGAAATCGAATTGACAATACATTTTCCTTGCACGCATTTCAAGCCCGCTTCAATGACTTCAAATTTCGACGAATCTATCATAATCGGCAATTTCGCAATATCAGGTTCGCTCATCACCAAATGCAGGAACGTCACCATCGCTTTTTCAGAATCCAACAAACCTTCATCCATATTGATGTCAATCACCTGTGCGCCGCCTTCCACTTGTTGTTGCGCCACACGCAACGCTTCTCCAAAATCACCTGACTTAATATATCGTGCAAATTGACGGCTACCCGTCACATTCGTTCTTTCTCCAATATTTACAAAATTGCTTTCTGGGCGAATTATCAAGGGTTCAAGACCACTTAACATGGTATATTCGGAAGGTTCCGCCACTTTTCGAGGCACAATCCCTTCCACCGCTTCCGCAATCGCCCGAATATGCTCAGGCGTTGTACCACAACAGCCACCCACAATATTGACTAAACCGCTTTTCGCAAACTCCTCTATATACGCCTTCATCGCTTCTGGCGACTGGTCATATTCGCCAAACTCATTCGGCAAACCAGCATTTGGGTACGCACTGACCAAACAATCGGCTAAACGATGCAAGGTTTCGATATGCGGACGCATTTCCAAAGCACCCAAAGCGCAATTTAATCCAACACTAAATAATGCTATATGATTGACCGAAATCCAAAACGCTTCTACGGTTTGACCCGAAAGGGTTCGCCCACTCGCATCTGTAATCGTCCCAGAAACCATAATCGGCAATCGGGCAATCTCAAGATGGTCTTCAAAATATTTATCAATGGCAAATAAAGCCGCTTTTGCATTCAATGTATCAAAAATCGTTTCTACCAACAATAAATGCACACCGCCATCTACCAAACCTGTTACTTGTTCGTAATACGTATCGACCAACTGGTCAAACGTTACGGCACGATAACCGGGATTATTCACATCCGGAGAAAGGGAAGCTGTTCTATTGGTAGGTCCTAACGCGCCCGCTACAAAACGCGGTTTAGCAGGATTTTGATGGGTAAATTCGTCTGCAACTTCACGAGCAACTTTGGCGGAGTAAAAATTTATATCATAAACAGCATCTTGTAATTCATAATCCGCTTGCGCAATCCGCGTACCACTAAATGTATTGGTTTCGATAATATCCGCCCCCGCTTCAAGATAAGCACGATGCACTGATGCCACAACGTGTGGTTGTGTAATGGATAAAATATCATTATTTCCTTGAATATCTCTGGGAAAATTAGCAAAACGCTCTCCTCGAAATTCTTTTTCAGAGAGTTTGTATTGTTGAATCATACTGCCCATAGCCCCGTCAATAACGAGAATGCGCTGTTTGGCAATCGAGTGAATATCCTGCATATTAATTTCGCAAGCAATTAGGTGGTCGGACAAATTTTTGGGTACAACAACTTTGAGATAATTTTTATATTAACTTTTAAGTTGGGACGCAAAGGTAATATGATTTTAATAAATGGCTTTATTATTTTTGTTAAAATAGATAACTTTTTTGCGGTATTTTTTAAATTAAAATCAATTATAAGTTAAAACAATATCTTTAGTTTTGATTAAAAGCACCTTTATCTATCAAAACCTAACTTTGATATAAATTTATCGTGCATTTAAACACATTCCACTTAATATTGTCTGTAAATGACAGACCTAACGGAATGGTACGGTTTTAGATTTAAAACAAACGGATTTTGATTGTTTTAAATAATTGATTTATAACGATTTAAAAATAATATATAAAATTATTAATTATATTAAAAATAATGTATTCGTTATCACTAAAATCATTCCATTTTGTTAAAATATTATAAAAGTATTTAAAATGTTAAAAAAAATATTTTTTTCTTCTTGTATAAGTATTGCATTGGTCAACAATGGATTCGGACAAGAAACTTGGGGTTTAGAACGGTGTATCACACAGGCGCAAGCGAATAATCGTTCTATCAAACAAGCGCAATTGGGCGTTGCCAATGCAAAAGTTAATTTGCAACAAGATCAATGGAGTCGCTATCCGTCTCTGTCGGCAAATAGCAATTTGGGGTTCAATTTCGGGCGCAGCATCAATCCTTCGACGTATCAGTTTGAGACTTCTGGTTCTACCTATAATGGTTGGTCGCTTTCATCGAATGCGATTTTGTATGCAGGCGGCAGGATTCAGCAGCAAATTCGGCAGTCAACCGTCGATGTACAGGTGGCAAATGCAGATGCAGAAGCGGTGGCAAATGCAACCGCCCTTTCGGTTGCGCAAGCATATTTGCAAATTTTGTTATTTGATGAGCAGTTGGAAAATGCGAAAAAGCGATTGCAACAAGCTCAAAATCAATTGGTTAATACAGAAAGGCAAGTTAAAGCAGGCGCTTTGGCGGCAAATGCCCGTTTTGACATTGAAGCGACGATTGCTGTCAATGAACAAACGATTGTGGGTGCGCAAAATAATTTAGAAATTGGTTATTTAAATTTAAAACAATTGCTTGAATTGAGTCCTGATTATGAATTAAAAATCGAAAAACCGCAATTGGATGTGGATAAAGAGGGCAATCCAGACCTTTTTGTTTTAAAAACGGTTTATAATCAAGCTCTTACGACGCAACCGAATCTGCGTGCCAATGATTTGCGCATCAAAAGTGCCGAGATTGGGGTTCATATCGCCAAAGCGGGTTATTTGCCGACTTTGAGCATTGGCGGTTCGCTTAATTCCAATTATTCCAGTACGATTTTGGATTATACGAAAGGGACGTTGGTGACAACAGATGTGACTCAACCGGTGCGTATTAATGGTGTACCTGCAACGATTACGAGTACGCAAGTGCGTTTGACGGATAATCCTAAAATGGGATATTTCAAACAAATTGGGGATAATTTTGGAGAAGGCGTAACGTTGAATTTAAGCATTCCCATTTTTGACCAAAATCGCACCAAGTTTAATGTAGAACGAGCGAAATTGAACATTCAAAGTCGTCAATTGGAGCAAGATAAGGCGCAACAGCAGTTGAAAAGCGATGTTCAAGTGGCGATTGCCAATGCAAAAGCGGCTAAAAAATCGTTTCAAGCAACGACCAAAACGCAGGAAGCGCGAAAAACGGCTTATGAAAATACCGAAAAACGATTCCAAATTGGTGGTACGAGTAGTTTTGAGTATGCGCAAGCGAAAATTAATTTAGATACCGCAGAAAGGGATAAGATTTTAGCGAAATATGAATATATTTTTAAAATGAAAATTGTTGAGTTTTACGAAGGCAAAAAATTAAATTTAAAATAGTAACACATAGGAAACATAGGTGACATAGAACACATAGGTTATTATACTTATATTATGCTAATTAGGTTGTTATACTTATATTATACTTATATTACGCTAATATTATACTTATTTAATTTTTATAATAAATAGCCCTATGTGTTCTATGTCTCCTATGTTCTCTATGTGTCGTGTTAATCAATCAAAAAAAAATAATGGCAACAGTATCGAAAAAAAAATCAAACAAAAAATTATATTGGATATTGGGTGGTGTAATGGCAGTTTTGCTGCTTGTAGCCGCTATCAAAGGGCGTAATAAACCCAAAGGCGAGAAAATTTACGCTGAAAAAGCGCAAAAACGCACGATTGTCCAATTGGTTTCTGCAAGTGGGCGGATTTTTCCTGAAAAAGAAATTAAAATTAGTTCTGATGTATCAGGGCAAATCGTGGAATTAACCGTCAAAGAGGGCGATTCGGTCAAAGCGGGTCAATTATTGGCGCGGGTGAATCCTGAGACGTATCAAAATCAAATTGAACGCGGGGAGGCTTCTGTCAATGCGTCTCGAGCGCAACAAGCGAATGCGAATGCGCAAATTGAAAATATCCGCGCCCGTCAAGGAACGACCCAAGCGCAACGCGAACAAGTTGAAGCTCAATTAGTTAACACACGAAATGCGTTTAAACGCAATGAAAAATTACACAAGGAAGGGGTGGTTTCCGACGCTGATTTTGAACAAACGCAATCGCAATTGCGGCAGCAAGAAGCTAATTTAAAACAAATTGATGCGACTTTAACGGCATCCCTATCCGAAATAAAATCATCGGAGGAAAGTGCAAGAGCTGCGGAGTACAATGTTAAAGGTTCAGAAGCCTCTTTGAAGGAAATGAAAACGGCTTTGAACAAGACATCGATTTATGCACCTGCAAATGGAATTGTATCTAAACTCAGTGTTGAAAAAGGCGAGCGTGTCGTCGGTACAGCGCAAATGTCTGGTACGGAAATGATGCGTTTGGCAAACATGAATTCGATGGAAGTGCAGGTTAATATTAGTGAAAATGATATTTTGAGGGTTGCGACAGGGAACGAAGTGGAAATTGATGTTGCCGCGTATCAAGGTCGAAAATTCAAAGGTCGTGTCACAGAAATTGCCAATACTGCTGCGAATGCAACCACCGCAAGTGGTCAATTGAATTTGACAACCGACCAAGTAACCAATTTTGTAGTAAAAATTCGCATTGATGCCACATCTTATTCGGATTTAATGCACAATGGCAAATCACCCTTTCGTCCCGGTATGTCTGCGGATGTGAATATTCGCACGAATACCGTTGATAGTACGCTCAGTATTCCCATACAAGCTGTCACAACCCGCGATGCAAAAAAGGAAGATGCGGGTAAAAAACCAGAAAAAGAAGGGGTTGTTGAAAAAGCAAGCAACATTCCTGTTCAAACCGTCGTCTTTGTGTGCAGTGCGGATACGGTGAAGCAAGTGGAGGTGAAAACGGGGATTCAAGACAATGATTTTATTCAAATCACGTCAGGATTGAAGGAAGGCGAAGAAGTTGTTGCAGAACCTTACAACGCAATTGCCCGAAAATTAAAAACTGGTATGAAAGTTGAAAAAACAGATAAGAAGGCACTTTATAAAAATGATAAAAAACCGTTTGAATCGTAAAACGATTCAAACGATTGAAAGATATTCTTCATATTGTCAAAACTAGTGAGTAATTTTGAGTCCTTGCAAGTAACAACCTTGCAAGGTTTTTTTTTGTCCATTATTGAAAGATTTTCCGAAAGAGCGTATCCACACCGCGTTCTATCTGCGAAAAAACGGCATCTGCCTTATAAATACGCTGCATATCGGCTATAATTTCGTCCCTATCTTTGCGATTTGGAAAATATTGGTCTCGATAAGACAAAATCACATCTAACGCTTCCGAATCAGCACATTTTTTAAATGTTTTTTTCACATTTTCGTACTGTTCTTTCGACAAAGTTGGAATGATTTGGTCTTCCTCTTCAGGCGTAATTTGACTGTCCGCATTGGCAGCATACAACATAACGAAAGCATGAAATTCTTCATACGACCAATGATTATCTGTTTTTTTCTTCATTTTACTTGTTTTTGTTTGGAAATTCGATGTTTTATCTAAAATTCAATTTTCGAGTTAAATCGCCATCTTTTAATAAGGTTGCCGCCGCATCATTCAACCGATAACCGCGCCGAATCACCCGACTGCGCGAAGACAAAAGCCCATAAGCTCCATTTGAAAAATTCGTATAAGTTGGAATCTCTTGGGAGGCTGTAATGCCTGTATTCGCCAACGCAACATTCAGAAAATCAAAGAGTTCGGGTCCACCCGCATTGATTTCAATATCAAAATTTTTAAAATACCGCGCCCCCGAAACCACAGGCAAGGCATCCGCGAGATAGTGAAACATATCAATGCCTGCTCGTTCAGGATACATCGCTGTTGACGGACTGCCCGCATTGGAAGTCCGAACTATGCGCGTTTTGTAATCCCAAGCCAATGTTTTTGCCACCCGATTGCCGTTTGCTTCGATTTCATCATAATTTAAATGAACGCGTATATCGTAAAACTTGGCTACTTTTTCATCGGAACGCAACCCAACCGTCAATTGAGATTGCGCTGTAATCGGCACAAACGGCGCATCAAAATTGGGGAAACCGTCCAATATTTCATAATCTCCAATAAATTGCGCCGTTGCCTGCGTCAATACTTTTTCCGCTTGGCGCACTTCTAAACGCACTTTCATATCTGCCTGCGGAGCTAAAATACTGTGTTTAATTTTATACAAATAGTTGGGTGCATTGACAAACATCCCGTCTGCACGCGGATAACCTTCTTTATTGCCATCCACTTTTTGGAGCGTAAAAGATTCGCCTGTGGCTACTTTTATTAATTTCACCACGACATCTTTATGAAAAAGGGCATTTGTATCTTTTGCTAATTCAATACCTGACTTCGTTGCATCCGCAAAACCACGCTCAACTCGAATGTAAGTAGCAGTGTCTTGCAACCTTAACATGCCGTACACGACTGGAATTTCTTTGGGCGTGTCAATCAATGAAAAATCATTAGAACAGCCTGCAATCATGCTGGCACTTATCACACTTAAAACAAACAATATGTTTTTTACAAAGCTCATATTTGAGTTTTTTTGAACTATTTTATTATGAAATTACTTAATAACAATCTCAACATGCATAAAGTTGAAAGCAAAGGTAAACATTTGCATTCATTTTTATAAAGTTGAAAGCATAATTTTAGAATACCATCCAGATAATTCAAAAAAATCCAAGTCTAACTCGTATATAGTAGCCTTGATTCAATTCATTAAGCCCGAATAATCGCAGGTTGTTTTTTAATTTCCGCAGGAGCTTTTTTGTCAGGAATCGGCAATTTCGGAGCTTGTGGTTCCTTTTCCTCTGATTTAGGTAATACCGTCATATCCACCACATTTGTTTTTTGTAAAGTCATGGATTTGATTTTATTACCCGCATATCCTGCTGTTTCTACGTTTTTTTTCCACTTGAGTTCATACATCGTAAAAGTTGCGTTTAAATTTTCATCTAAACTAAAACTTTTAATTTCATCCTGATTGGCATGAGCGACTTCCATGTTATAAAACAAACGCCCTTTTTTATCATAAATCGCTGCCTGATACCCTCCCAAATACCTTCCTCTGGTATATATCAAAACATAATGCGTTTTGGATTCCAAAGCCATGACCGCCTCTGGCATAGCTGGCATGCGACTAAAACGCGGCATATCAGGAAGCAACAAATGGTTCTGAATGCGTTTTTTAGGAATGATTTGTTGCGCTTTTGAACGCTCTACACCACGCTCTTGTACAAACTCTTGCTTGAGCGCGTCCGCAGAAAGCGTGTAAGGCAACGTTCCTTTTGGAAATTCATTCAATAAGTCTTCAAAACGGGGCTTATCAGCCTGCTCGGGAGTTGGTTTGGTTGCAAAAATAGTGGTTGCAAAACCAGTACTCAACATCAACAGCGTTAAAATGATACTTTTTTTCATTGATAGAAAAATTGGAAGATGATTTAGATAGAAAGATGATGCAAATAATCTTTTATTACACACGTTATTTTACTAATTTTGTTGTTGAAATGTAAATTTTATCCTTTTGCATTCTAAAAGACTCCAAAATCGATGCATTTTGCATCATTATTTAACCAGTAGAAAGAAGAAACTTGCCATGCTTGAAAACAATCATAAAAGAATCTAATTCTTTCTTCCACAAATCAGTCCGCTTCACATGAGAAAAATGCTCACTTTAACAGGGTTTTTGACCCTTTTTTGTTATTTAAATGCTCAAAATCCACCTAAACGCGAGTTGCGCGGGGCTTGGATTACGGGTGTATTAAACATTGACTGGCCTTCTGCTAAAAATCTTCTGCCCGAACAACAAAAAGCCGAATTGATGGCAATGTTAGACCATCATCAGCAAACGGGGATGAATGCTGTTTTTGTTCAAATGCGGATGCAGTGTGACGCTTTTTATCCCAATCCTTTTGACCCTTGGTCGGAACATTTTACAGGGACTCAAGGGGTTGCGCCCAATCCATTGTATGACCCCTTGCAATTTGTGATTCAAGAGTGTCGGAAGCGCAATTTGGAAGTGCATGCTTGGATGAATCCATTTCGCGCCGTCATCAATGCTTCCACAGCGCAATTAGCACCGACTCATATCGCATCGCGGCAGCCTACTTGGTTGTTAGGGCAGGGCAATTTGCGGATTCTCGACCCTGGTTTGCCACAAGTGCGGGCTTATGTGACCCAAGTGGTGATGGATTTGGTACGGCGATATGATGTTGATGGGGTTCATTTCGACGATTATTTTTATCCTTATCCTGCTTCGGGCGTGACTCCGTTCAATGATTCGCTTACTTTTTTGGCAAATAACAGGGGTTTTACAGATAAAGGCGATTGGCGGCGGGATAATGTCAATCTTTTTGTTAAAAACATGGGCGATAGCATCAAAGCAGCCAAAGCATGGGTGAAATATGGCATTTCGCCTTTCGGGATTTGGCAAAATTATGTGGCGGGGACTCAACCTGCGGGTTCTTTAACCAATGGTTTGCAGAGTTATAACGCCCAATATGCCGATTCGCGGCGGTGGATTCAACAAGGGTGGGTCGATTATGTCGCGCCTCAAATTTATTGGTACACAGGACATACGGCTGCGAATTATTCGGTTTTAGTTCCTTGGTGGAATAATGTAGTGAATGGCAGGCATTTATATATAGGACATGCTTCTTATAATCTTACGGCAAGTACGGATGTGAATTGGCAAAACCCAACTCAAATCCCAAGTCAAGTGCGTTTAAATCGGACTCAATCCAATGTCAATGGTAGTATTTATTATAATTCTAAATCATTTTTGCAAAATCCATTGGGTTTTAGGGATTCGTTGAAAAACGATTTGTATAAAACAAAATCATTGATTCCAACCATGCCTTGGATTGATAGCATTGCGCCGCCTGCGCCGATTGGGTTGACTGCCAATGTTTTCAATACGCGGATTGATTTATCATGGTCTCGCCCTGTGACGACGGCGGATGAGTTGGAAAAACCGCGTCAATATGTTATTTATCGTTTTGAAACGGGTACAGCGATTAATTTGAATGATTCGAGAGCGATTATTGCCGTGATTGATTCGTTGCATTACATGGATAATGGCGCACCGAGTCGCCGCTATACGTATGTGGTGACGGCATTGGATAGATTGCATAACGAAAGTGTGCCATCTAACAACGCTTTTGCACAAATTTCAAACACCGCCGAAGTATTAGAAAGCCCGCCGACTTCGTTTTTAGATGTCAACGTGCCAAATCCATTTGAAGGCAAGACGACTTTGAAATACAATTTGTATAAAAGTGGTCAAGTAATGTTGAAAATATTTGATACAACAGGTCGAGAAGTGGTCTCGTTGGTCAATATGTATCAAGCAGAAGGCGAATATAGCGTTGATTTTCAAGCCAATAGCGATTTGCCTGTCGGCATGTATTACGCGACTTTGTTTTTTGACAATCGGCGATTGACTCAAAAAATGGTTTTGAATCGATAGCCATTTTAACCCAAGTTGTTGGTGATAGATGTACGGATTCAACAGATTTTCATGGGATTTTCACAGGTATTTGTATCCAAATCCGTAAAAATGTCAGAAAAGTCCGCAGAATCCGTACCTTGTATCCCAAAATCATTGTACACAAAATATATGATTTTACAACTTAGATTTTTGCCTCAAAATCAAATTATGGTTTCAAAATCAAATATTGATACGGCGTTAAAGCTAATTGTGTATTCAAATTAAGAGTCGTATTATCCAGTGCGTTTTGCCAAGTCGTATTTGCCAATCCCGCAGGCAATTGGAAATTGGAAATCGCATTGCGAATATTTACCAAAACAACAACTTGTTCGGTTTGAAATATTTTCTTAAACGCGACCACATTATCGTCTGGAAAGGTCGTGACTGTACCTTCTTTGAGGGCATTACTCGCCTGTCTGAACGCCAAAAGTCGTTTGTATTCTGCCAAAATCGAAGGATTTAACTGCCAATTGATGGGACTACGAGTAAAAAAAGGCGTTTTATCCGCCCGCCCGACTTCTTGACCATTATACAACAAAGGCACTCCGCCCAGATAACTGGATAAGACAAACGCACTCATCGCGCCCGCTTGACCATTAAAAAGCGTAATTGGCGTATCCGTCCAAGCCGATTCATCATGATTGGTGGTAAATCGAAGTTTGAAACGATTACTTGGTATATTGCCCAATTCAGTAAAGTGCATTTGGAAAATGCCAGAGGGATTTAAATTACTTTTATACGTATTCTTTAATTTTCCATAAAAATCCCAACCATAATTGAGTTGAAAACCTGCGTCAAAATGATCGCTTCTAATGCCTTCTGCCAACAAAATATAGTTGCGATTGGGTATCGTTTTGAGGGAATCAAAGGCTTGTTTCCAAAAATCTTGTGGGATACCATCTGCATAATCACATCGAAAACCATCCAAATTCGCTTTCAAAACCCAATATTTCATAGCATTTATCATAAATAAACGCATAGTTGCATTGTCATAATTCAAATCTGCTACATCATTCCAGTTCGTACCTGCGGGAATGGCAATTTTGCCCGCCGCATCTTTGGTGTACCAATCGGGATGCGCCGTAATCCAAGGATTATCCCATGCCGTGTGATTCGCAACCCAATCCACAATCACTGCCATATTACGATTATGTGCCTCTTTGACAAGTATTTGCAAATCATCCAAAGTGCCAAATTCGGTATTGATTTCCTTGTAATTTTTAACGGCATAAGGCGAACCTAACCCACCAACCGAATTTAAAACACCCACTGGATGAATGGGCATCAGCCACAAAACATTGACTCCCAATGCTTTAATCGAATCAAGTCTTGCTTGAACGCCTTTAAAATTACCATCGGCACTAAATGCACGCAGATTGACTTCGTACATAACGACCTCTTTGATAACAGGCACACCACTGAACGGTGCGGCAAACGCAATCGGGTCAGTATCGATCCCATTCGTAGGGATGACAGGGGTAACGGGTATATCAGGATTTTTATCCTTGCAACTAAGCAACAGCAAACACACCATTGCGCAAAGCCAGAAATGATTTTTCATAAAATGGATATTTTGCCTATTCACCTCGAAAGCAGAAAAGGCTTGATTTTCATCAGAAAATCAAGCCTTTTTATTTTTTATATATACTTAATTATTCATTTACGGTCTCGCCTTTGAACGAGCCTAAATCAAATAGTAGTGAAAAGCGCAATGTATTATCCAACGGATTTCTTTGACTGGTTGTCGGCACCAAGTACGAAAGGTTGATACCAAATACGTTGTATTTCAAGCCCAAACCTGCGGTGAAATATTGTCTGCCCCCTTTCGTCGCATGCTCATAAAAATAACCCGCCCGCACTGCAAATTGTTTATCATACCAGTATTCTATGCCTGTACTCCAATACAATTCCCGTATTTTTTCACTAAAATTGCTTCTATCATCTGAAAATGATTTGAAAATGCCAGCAACCGAACCAATTTTACGCCAATCGGTTAGACTATCAGGCGTAGGAACTAACAATTTGTTAATATCCAAAGCAAATGTAATCGTATTATATTGGTCTAACGGGATTTCCCATGCCGCCCCTAAACCCAAATTGGTGGGCAAAAAGTCTCCCGTTTTGATATAAGTCACCTTGCTACCAATGTTCGACACTGCCAAACCGACCATTAAATTCGTCTTTTTATCAGACATTTTAATCGGCGTTTTGTACGTAAGCGAAATATCCGCCGCACCCGCTTTGCCTGACCCAATCTGTTGAGAACCAATGCTTAAGCCCGAAGCCAAATTAGAATAAATGTATTTACCCGTCAAACCAACCGATAAATTATCGGTCAATTGGCGCGAATAGCCCACTGCGGCTGAAAATTCACGCGGAACCCCTTCACTCAACCGCGTTCCATTTTCATCCGTCCAATCAATCTTGCCCAACGAAAAATAACGCAAATCTACGCCCACCGCTTGTTTGCGTTTGCCTGCGCCAAATTGGTAAAAACCTGCAAAATCAGCTAAATAGATGTCATCCACCCCCAAATTCCGCAACCAAGGCGTATAAGTGACGGATGCCCCTGTGTTTTGGTCTGCAAAAACCAACTTAGAAGCATTGAAGTGCATCGCATTCGCATCGGGCGAAGTCGCAATACCTACATCACCCATTGCCCCAGAACGGGCATCAGGCGCAATCCGCATAAATGGAACGGCTGTTTGAATCACATTGCGGCACGGTCTGCCGAGTGGGTCAAAACTATCGTGGCACTGACCCGTCAAGGTCGTTGTAACGGTCGTCAATATCGCTGAAGCACCCACCAAACTAAAGAAGAAATTTTTCATGTTGCTAATTGTAATTGTTTTTCAAATAAGATTCGGAATTGGATTTCCTTGAATCTTGAATGACTCGTAAAGCTGGTTTAGTGAAAGAGACATTCAAAATGCAAATCTATTTTTTTTTTAAATATTTTAAAATAACTGATAATAGGTTTAATTTCAGGGGTTAAACATTTACATACGTAAAAAGTTGATTGCAAAGCGTTTAGAAAAGGATGCTAAACGCTTTGTTTTATTTTAAAAGCACTATTTTTTGAAATTCGCTCACCACTTTTTCATTGTTTGAACCAAATAGTTTGATTTGATACATGTAAACGCCGCGTGCTAATGCTTCTCCGTACTCATCGTTGCCATCCCAAGCAATTCCTGAAACTAATTTTCCATTGGAAAAAACGTTTTGGTCAATCGTTTTGATTAATTTTCCGCCAATTGTCAAAATATTAATCTGTACGCGCAGGTTCTGACTTGTTAATCCATGTTCAAAACGAAACTCGGTATGCGTCGTAAACGGATTCGGATAATTTAGAACGTAAGAAAGTCCTGTTTTAGCGTCCTTCGTTACCACAAAATCGGTGGTTGCTTCCCCCGAATTGTTGGAAACGTCCCATGCCTTGACCCGAATCGTATGCTTGCCCTCTGCCAAATTGCTCAACGGATAGTTTAGCGTTCCCCGTTTGTGGTCATCTTGCGCCGCTTGATAGAAGGAATTTAAAACCCGCGTTTGCCCACCATCTAGAATCGAAGTCAAATCATGCCCGATACTCACGCCTGTTACATTGATGCCTGTATCATCACTCAATTTGGCTAAAAGCGTTGGGGAAGCATTTGTATTATTGCCAGATATAAAACTTTCATCATTCATAAATACTTGTACCACAGGCGGTTTGTTATCGGCAGGAATGGTTAAATCCGTGCCGCCAACGATGAATTGACTAAAACTGCCTGCGGCATCATTCAATGCCCCATCATGTGCATAATAACTGATTTTGCCTTTGCCAAAATCGTAATTAATGTCTCGCGGTACGACAAAAGTGAAACGCCAAACGCCATTTTTAACGGTTGCTACGCCTTTGAAAAGGATATTTCGTTGAAGGCGAAAATCGCGTACATAACTGGTTGGGTCTTGCGCTAATGTCTTGGCAATCACTGATTTATCAAAAATAGTAGGATAGATTTTACCATTAAAATTGGTTAAAATTTGCCCGCCATCGCCTCTAATATAACCTTCAATCGTCACTTGTTGTAAGGCTTTAAACGTATCTATCAGAACCCTACTGACTCTTGAACTTGGATTACCATTTGCATCCAACTGTTCCAACGCTTCTACTTTTCCTAAAACACGATTATTGATTTTAGCCGTAATGACTTCATATTTCGGAATGCCCAAACGCATCGCAGGGTCGCCCAATAACGTAAATTTTTGACCATTGACCCCTGTATTAGAACGATTTTTCGCAACCCGCAACATTTCACCCGCATAAACAGGCGCACTACCGCGTTTTTTGAAAATCGTATCATAAACCGCATTCACCAATTGTGCATTTGTGGAAGCATAGACCGCCCGAACCGTCGCATACAAGCCGACCGCGCCGCCCGAAGGATTCAAAAGCGCGACTTCACCCGCCGTTTCCTCTTTCGGCGTGTCATAACCCGCAAAAGAACAGGTTGCCGTGATAATCAAAGGCAATTTATTGATATTTTGCCAAGCCGCCAAATCTTCACGCAACAAAATCCGTTCTTGCGCCAAGCCTTTCGGTCCGCCATGCCCCAAATACGTGAAAGCCAACATACCCCGAAATTGATTTTCCGTAATCGCCTCATTCAACGCAGGCACACGCGTTCCGCCTGCACTAATCTCCTGCCGATACGCATCAATATACAATTTATCTAAATTGAAATTCGGCGTTTCGGTTTGCACGCGTTCCGCCGCGTAATCGGCATCAATTAAGTGAAAATTATTATCTTCATCATCCGCCGAAAAAACCGCCCGATTGCGCCAATCGCCAAAAGATTCAGGATTGGATTCATGTCTAATGATTTTACGCACAACACTTTCCGCTTCAATCGCATCCTTGCAAGGAATCCGACCAACGGCAATATCCAAATTGCCGCGCAATTGTTCGCCTTCCGAACTGTCCAACAAAGCATAAAAATCGTCTGATGGAAACGCATCTATCGCATCAAAACTTTCATCCGTCTCATACGCAGGTATGAAATTCGTTTTCCGCGCTTTTTCTTCCGAAGTCCGCGCTTGCCAATCGAAGGCACCATCGCCCATCAACAACAAATATTTAAAGCGTAAGTTTCTGTCATACAACATTTTAGCAAAATCTCGAATCGCACCAGGGTCTTGCATCCCACTCGAAAACTCATTGTAAATCTGAGTTACTTCCGCCGTTGCCACTTTCAGATTAGAAAAAGATTGACGATGTTGTTTGAGCAATTGCGTTGCATTGTCAAAATCTTTATGATAAACAATCAACAAATCAATATTGTCCAAGCCATGTAAATTCTGATTGGTTACTTTGCCAATCGCTTCTGGTTTTAAAACAATTTCTGTTTTTTTGAACGCAATATATTCACGTAAAATGTTATTCGTATTTGCCGAAAAGGTAAAATTCGCACCATTCAAAACGCCTTCTTGTTTCAAAGCGGCGTATGGATTTGTGACATCCCAAACCGTTACATTTGCATCCATACCGGCGATTTCAAACGCACTTGTCGTATAACGTTTCGTGCGCAAATCCCTAAAACCCAATTGCGTACCCACCATTTTCAATTGACGGCGAGCGTTGATTTCAATAAAATCTAACCAGCCTTCTGTCCCAGACATCGGTGCATAATTGATTTTGACTTCGGGATTTTCACTATTTAGAAACTGAATATTTTGAAAATCAATAGCATGTGCAAATACCGATTCCACTTCAGTCGGATGTGAAGTTGGAACGCTCTTTTGAAAAGTTTGTCCACCAACCGTTACTAAAACATCGGAAGTAACGCCCGAACCAGCAAACCGAACTTGAACGGTTGCCTTCTCAGTTGTGACAAGGTTTGGAAACGCAAATTTATCAGAGAACGTTTTTTCCCGAGTCGTTTCTCCAAAATAATCGCCATACCAACCTTTGCCCGAACCTTGTGACCAACGATATTTATTTTCATACAATAAGTTGTATTTATCGTCCTCGTAATGCGCCATCGCATCAAAAGTTGTGGTCGTAAAGGTTGGATTGGGCAAACTATTTTGAGGCGTTACCCGCAAACCATTCGCATCGGCATTCACTTTGAGAAAATAGTAACATTTATCATCATACAAATGCTTGGATTTATGCAAAAGATTATCCGCGCCCATACTCACTTTATCAACTCCAATCGCATAAAATAAAATATAATCCGTTGCATCAAATTTGCCATCATCGCCTCCCACGATTTCAATGTTTAGCTCTGTTAAATCATCAGGTCTATCAATCGCATTATTTTCAATCACCATACCACCGCCATTGCCATACAATTTCATGGTTTTGGGATTGATATTATCTAAATTCGCAATTTTTAAATCATTTTTCAAAAAATTATAATCCAATTTATGAATCCCTGTTTCTTTGACCGCCACTTTATAGATTTCGCCTGTTTTCAAAGCCGAATTATACGTATAATTACGTCCGCGCACTTCCAAAGGACGATTATTGTCGGGTGTAACCGTGATTTTTGCCTCAAAAGAAACCAATTTTTCAAAACCAGCCCCTTTGCGTCGAATGGGAATGAATTGAAGATTTGCAAAAGATTGTTTGCGTTCAATCGTATAAAAAGTATTGATTATCAATTGATTATCAAGAATGGATACATCTTTATTATTTTGAATTTCAATCGGTTCATATACTTCACGCGCCAATGTTACCGTTATGCGTCCATTATGACCGTTGGAAGGCACAGCAAAACGGGTGTGATACTGAGGCAAAGTCGGTTGCGCCTTTTGATAGACGGAGCCTTGAAAATGATAGATTTCTTTTGTGACTCGTCCCGCCACCATATGCGGCATGGGTTGCGCCGACCAATTTAAAGTTGCTTGTACATCTTGCACAAGTTGTTGATTCACAATACTTTGAGCATTTATAGAAAACGATAAAATCGTTAAAAGACCAATACAGAGGTTTTTTTTCATGATGCAGTGTCCTTTTTTTATATTTGCCACAAAATAGGCAAATTTTGACTAAAAAATAAGAAAAGTCCTATATCTTTACGACTTTAAGTTTAAATTTTGCAAAACCGTAATAAAAATTGTTAGCAAAACGTTAAAATAACTTGATTGTAGCAATTTTATTGCAGCAATTTTTAAAAATTAACATATTTTAAGATACAAGATTTGAATTTAAAAAAAAGCATTCATTTTTACCATTTTAATAGATGATTAAATTGATTTATAATTGTTTACAAAAATAAAAAATCTTCACATCATCAAACGTGAACCTCTATTTTTCATGCAGAAAATACGCCTTATTCCTGTTGGGTTCTGTGTTATCGCGTTGTTGAGCGCGTGTCGTGTGCAGGCACAAGACCCTGTTTTTACTCAATTTTATGCTGCCCCTTTGCAACTCAACCCTGCTTTTGCGGGCAATGCGGGTACGCCGTTCATCGCTATCAACTACCGTTCTCAATGGGCGGGGTTTAACAATGCTTTTACAACCTCCTCCGTTTCCTACGACCAAGGCGTTCGCGGGCATAAAAACGCATTGGGTATCAGCGTTTTATCGGATGACGCGGGCAATGGCATCTATAAAAAAAGCACGGCTGCCATCCATTATTCCTATAAAGTCAATTTGACACAAGACATTATTGCCAAAATTGGCGTAAGTGGCGGCGCGATGCAAACGCGTTTAGATTGGGATAAATTGATTTTTTATGACCAATTAGACCCTGTTTATGGGGCGACCTTGCCGAATGGGACTCGAAACCCAACCCAAGAGACCCGTCCTTTGGAACAAAATCGGACTTTATTTGACATTTCGACGGGTTTTTTGGTTTATACGGCGGGTTATCATGTGGGTTTATCTGCCAAACATTTGAATACGCCTGATGAAAGTTTTCTCAAAACGCAGAAAAATTTGCGGATTGGCTTGCCCATTTTGTGGATGATTCATGGTGGTTATGAGTGGGTCATTCAAAAAGGCAATCGGTATCGACCAACGATTTTTGCTTCGCCAACCATGATGATTGCCAAACAAGGCGATTTTATGCAGATAAATGCAGGTGTTTATGCTGGCTTTGGACCCATTTTTGGCGGTTTGTGGTATCGGCAGGCTTACACCAATTCTGATGCAGCGATTGTATCGTTGGGTTTTCAGCAAGATTTTTTCAAAATTGGATATAGTTATGATTTGACGATTTCGGGTTTGGCAGGGCGGACAGGTGGCAGTCATGAGATTGCACTTTCGTTCAATCTGGATCCCTATTCCAATAAAAAATGGGATTATAACGACTGTTTTAGAATGTTTCGATAATATTTTAGGATAAATTGGAACGCGGATGACGCAGATTGGGCGAATTTTCACGGATTTTTTTGATTAAAAAATCCGTGAAAATTCGCCCAATCTGTGTCATCCGCGTTCCAATTTATCCTAAAACATCTTTATTATACTTGTCCTACATCTGTTGGTAAACTAAACTTGCGTCAAGTTTGAAACTTGACGCAAGTTATGCTCGAATTGATTTACAAATCATTTAGGAAATGTATATACTTTGTGTCGGGTGGTTTTGCGATACAATGGGAACACGGATTGGGCGGATTTTCACGGATTTTTCTTCAATTTAGCACTGAATTTCAAAAAAAATCCGTGCGAATCCGCCCAATCCGCGTCGTCCGCGTTCCAATTGTATCCAGAACCGCCCAACGCAAAGTATAGATTGTTATTTAAAATTATTCAATGATTTTAAAAGTCGTTCGCCGATTCGCTTGATGGTCGCTTTCGCTACACTTATTACAATCGCAGGAAACCGATGGAGCCGATTCGCCATATCCTTTCGCAGTCAATCGGGTGGATTCGATTCCTTTGGTAATCAAATAGTTAACAGCCGCATCTGCCCTTTTTTGACTCAAAACAGCATTATAAGCATCATTTCCACGACAATCCGTATGAGAAGAAAGTTGAATACGAATCGTTGGATTTCGCGTTAAAATCATAGACAATTGGTCTAAAGTCGGTTTGGCATCTTCCCGAATATCCCACTTATTGTAATCATAATAAATATTTTCTAAAACAATTTCTTTGTTTTTAAAGATTTTATCCAATACAATTTCGATTTCAAACTTTTGAATAGGCTGATTTGGGTCTTTGGCAATGCCTTTGGTTGAAAAATTAGCTTGATTATTCAAATAAC
>JAAFJT010000033.1 GCA_013298955.1 Chitinophagales bacterium | reverse complement strand
AACTGTAATCTTTTATTTTTTGTTTTAACCAAAAGCGTCTATCGCAAAATAGACGCTTTTAGTTAAGCCGTCATTTGAAATGCTGCTACATCCACCAAAGGCAACACCGCATGGTGTAAAACCGTGCGGGAGAGAATATGTTTCGGAAACCTTAAAGGTTTCCGAAACATACGCTCTTTACCTTTCGACCGTATTTAAATCTAAATAACCGACAACAACGTTTGGAGGGTTTGAAACCCTCCAAACGTTATACTCTATTGAAAATCAACTTTTTAGCAGTTGTCGTTTTTTGTCGATTCTTTTATTACAAATTCTTTTTCTTCAATTCGCTCACTGCATAATCCGCCGCCCGCGCTGTCAATGCCATATACGTCAAAGATGGATTCACGCACGATGCCGAAACCATGCCCGCACCATCCGTTACAAACACATTTTTCACGGCATGGACTTGATTCCACTTGTTCAAAACCGACGTTTTCGGGTCTTTGCCCATCCGCGCCGTCCCCATTTCGTGGATGCCGAGACCGATATGCGTTTTATCACTATTATAAGGGGTGATGCTTTTGAAACCTGCCGCTTCCATCATTTCCGCCGCATCATTCATCATATCGACCCGCATTTTCAACTCATTTTCACCAAATTGCGATTCAAACGACAAAATCGGCAAGCCCCATTTATCTTTTTTGTCACTGAACGTGAATCGATTGTTTGGGTCTGGCAAAATTTCGCCAAAACCTGTAAAACCGATAGACCAATTGCCCGGTTGCGTCATTTCGAGTTTGAAACCCGCGCCGAAACCATCCATATTCGTCCCGCGTCCCCAACCACCGCGACTTGCGCCGCCTTGATACCCGAAACCGCGCAAATATTCGCGTTTATCTTTGCCCCAATTCCGAAAACGAGTGATATAAACCCCATTCGGACGGCTGCCAAAGTAATAATCGTCTCCAAAACCTTCAATCTGCGCACTTGCGCCTACCCCCAAATGGTGATCCATGAGGTTGCGCCCCAATTGATCACTTTCATTGCCCATGCCATTTTGGAAACGATTGGATTTAGATTGCATCAAAATCGACGTTGAACCAATCGCGCCAGCATTCAAAAAGATGATTTTCGCATAATATTCCGTCACCGCTTTCGTGATTTGGTCAATCACACGGACACCTGTTGCTTTTCCTTTTTGCTCGTCGTAAATGATTTCCATCACAATCGCATTATGAATCATCGTCAAGCGACCTGTTTTTGCCGCCGCAGGCAACGTTGCCGACAACGAACTAAAATACGCGCCAAATGGACAACCGCGCATACATTTGTTCCGAAATTGACAAGTGCCGCGATTTAATGCCGTATGATGCGCTTCGGGTTGGGTCAAATGCGCCGTTCTACCGGGGGTTGCATTGCGCCCCATTTTGCTGATGGCGTTTTTGAAATGGATTTCAGGTGCCGTCAATGCCATCGGCGGCAAAAAATGTCCGTCAGGCAACACATCATAACCTTCTTTTTGCCCCGAAATACCTACAAATTTTTCTGCATACGTGTACCAACTTTCTAAATCTTCATATCGAATGGGCCAATCAATCGCAATCCCATCTTTGGCATTGGCTTCAAAATCGGCTTTGTTCCAACGATACGATTGCCGCCCCCATAACAAGGATTTTCCGCCCGTATGATACGCCCGCAACCAGTCAAAACCACCTTTTTTTTCAAAATAAGGGTTTTCCTTATCGTTTTCAAACAAATAACGGTGTTCTTCATTGGCAGTATAACCCGTGCGAATGCCCGCCCAATATTGTTCTGCCGCCATATTATCGGGTCTGCCGCGATGCGCAAAATCCCAAGGATCTTTATTAGCGGTTTCGTAACCCGTGACGTGTTTGATTTCGCGCCCGCGCTCCAAAACGGCTACTTTCAAACCTTTTTCGGTCAATTCTTTCGCAGCCCAGCCGCCTGTGATGCCTGAACCGACGACAATCGCATCATAAGTTCGTTTTTTGATAGCATCAAGATTGATATTGATATTCATGTTGATAATTGAGTGGAATGATGCAATGGTTTCATTGCATGATGATTAATGATAATACGCTTTTTGTCCGGGCTTGATTTTAGTTGCCTCGAACTTGCCCGGAATGGGTTGATAATCGAAAGAAGCCGTCAAGCCTTTTTCAGACGTATAGTAACCCAATAACGTCAATTCTTTCATCAAACGCCAGAATGGAACGCCTTTTTTACCATCCAAAGTCTCTTTATCGACATTATCGCCGACTTTGATTTGTTTGACTTGGTAGGCTTTCATCAAGGCTTTGGTGTCGATTTCGACTTGTTTCAACAAATCAATTTGCGCGGCAGGGGCTTGTTTTAAAAAATCCTTTTTTTCCAAATCCGCCAAACCTGCTAAAAAACTTTGCTGTTCAGGCGTTTTGTAACAATCGTTCAACATCATTTCGATGAAAGCAGGTACACCTGCCTCTTTCGCGCCTGCCGTATCCGTTTTTGGGATAATATGTTCGGCGACTTCGGCAACGAGTTTGCGTTGCAACTCCGTGAGCGCAAAAGCCGCAGTGGAAAGCATTGGCTTTTGCAACGAGTCGAGCCGGTCAAGCGCGTTCAAAGTGGGCGCGGAAAAAGTGCCACCCACCACGAGTGCCAATTTGGATATGGCTTCCCTTCGATTCATATAACGTTCTATTGAGTAGTGAGAAAAAATATTTGTAATGGTAGCAAAGTTGATTATTTTTTTGATAATCTTTATGTTTTCACTTTTTTTTAACGTAAAAATGACATAAGTGGTTAATGTTAAAGAATCGACAACACCGTTTGGAGGGTTTGAAACCCTCCAAACGGTATACTCCCTTGAAAATCAAATTTTTAGCCCTCTGGAAGGTCTTTTTAAAGCTATTTTCACTATTTTCAAAAAAAAATGAAAATTCATAAACAGAATTTGGGTTTCAACTGTTTCATAAGCCTTAAAATCATCCAATGCTGCTATCATGCAAACAGATCAACTCCTACAAGATGCCTTAAAGGGCTCTTTTTTGACTGCCGAAGAAGGCGTTTTCTTATTTGAAAACGCGCCAACTGCTGATTTAATGTATGTCGGCAATCGGATGCGCTTGCAACGACTCGCGCCAGACCGTCATCAAACCGTCACTTGGATCATCGACCGCAATTCTAATACGACGAATGTTTGTAATGCGAATTGCAAATTTTGTAATTTTTATCGTCGTCCCGGTCATTCGGAAGCGTATATTACGACGATTGACCAATATCGCCAAAAAATTGAAGAGACTTTTCAATATGGCGGAGAGCAATTATTGTTGCAAGGCGGGCATCATCCCGATTTGGGATTGTCGTTTTACGTTGATTTGTTTCAAAACTTGAAACAATTATATCCAACTTTGAAGTTACACGCTTTGGGTCCACCCGAAATTGCGCATATTGCCAAATTGGAAAAAACGTCGCATCATGCTGTTTTGCAATCATTGAAAGCGGCGGGTTTGGATTCGTTGCCGGGTGCGGGCGCGGAAATTTTGGATGACCGAGTGCGCCGACTCATTTCCAAAGGCAAATGTGGGGCGGTGGAATGGTTAGATGTGATGCGGGCGGCGCATCAATTGGATTTGACGACTTCCGCAACCATGATGTTTGGACATGTCGAGACGAATTTGGAACGAATGCAACATTTTGTGCAAATCCGACAAGTCCAATCGGAAAAACCAGCTACGGCAAAAGGTTTTTTGGCATTTATACCTTGGCCCTTCATGGATGAAGGGACGCTTTTGAAAAAACTCAAACGCGCCCGTAATACGTGTACGGGCGACGAATATGTGCGAATGATTGCGATGAGTCGGGTGATGTTGCCGAATGTGGTGAATATTCAAGCGTCTTGGCTGACGGTGGGCAAACAGGTAGCGCAAACCTGTCTGCATGCGGGCGCGAATGATTTTGGCAGCATTATGATTGAGGAAAATGTCGTTTCGGCAGCAGGGGCAGCGTTTCGCTTTACGGCGGATGGGATTCAAAAAGCGATTCGAGACGCAGGTTTTGAACCCCGTTTGCGCAATCAACAGTACGAATTTAGAGATTTGCCAAATAATATTTTGCAACAATCACTTGATACCGCATCTATGATGGTTGATTAAGCATCACCAATAAGTAGTTGAATCAAAATAAACGATTCAAATAGAACTCCTTGATAATCAATTGATTGGTATCGAATCAAGGTCGGCGAGGTTGAAACCTCGCCGACCTTTTGGATTGGTTATTTCAATTGAACTACTTAATTTGAAGCATTTATGGTGAAAAATTTATTTCTAACCAATCGATTTTTCATTGGATTAGGTATTTTAATCGTTGTTTTTCTGGCGGCGTTTCCGTTTAAAATCTTGTTGCCTATGGCGCAAGCGATGCTTGTGTTATTTGTAGCGATGTCGGTTGCGGATGCCATTTTACTTTTCCACCGTCGGACGCGCTTGGACGCAACCCGCAATGCCCCAACTTTGATGTCGCTCGGAGACCCCAATCCGATTCAATTGCGGATTCAAAACCCAACAGGTTACCATTGGCATTTGAAGGTGATTGATGAAATCCCCTTTCAATTTCAAAAACGCGATTTTGAACTCCAAATGACGGTCAAAGCGGGCGAATCTACTGAAACGACCTATGATTTGACCCCGACAGAACGCGGTGAATACCATTTTGGCGATATTTTATTGTTTGCAACGTCGAATTTAGGATTGATTCGGCGGCGGTTTCGGGTTGAGGCGGCGGCGATGATTCCAACTTATCCGTCCGTGATTCAAATGAAAAAGTACCAATTGAAAGCGGTTAAACAAATTGCGAATCAATATGGGATTAAAAAAATACGCCGTTTGGGACATAGTTACGAGTTTGAACAAATTAAAACCTACGTTCCGGGAGACGATATTCGCACGTTGAATTGGAAAGCGAGTGGCAGGCGCGCCAATTTGATGGTCAATCAATACGAAGATGAGCGTTCTCAACAAGTGTATTGCATTTTGGATAAAAGTCGGGTCATGCGCCTGCCTTTCAATGAGTTGACGTTGTTAGACCATTCGATTAATGCTACCTTGGTGATTTCCAACATTATTTTGCAAAAAAAAGACAGGGTCGGATTGTTCACTTTTTCCGATAAATTAGGAACGACACTCGCCGCAGATGCACATCCAAGACAATTGCAACGGATTTTGGAAGAATTATATCATCAAAAAGAGGGCAATAGTGAAGCCAATTACGAATTATTATACTACGCCGTACGCAAATTAGTGAGAGGACGGAGTTTATTATTATTTTTCACCAATTATGAAAGTTTATTTGCGTTAGAACGCGCCTTGCCTACATTGCGTTTATTAAACGAATTACATTTATTAGTTGTCGTTTTTTTCAAAAATACCGAAATCGAAGCCTTCGCTCAACAAGACGCGGAAAATACCGAAACCATTTATAATCAAGCGGTTGCACAAAAATATGTACGCGAAAAAATGCAAATGGTGCAAGTCTTGCGACAACATGGGATTCAAGCCATTTTGACGCGCCCTGAAGATTTGTCAATTCACACCATTAATAAATATTTAGAATTGAAAGCACGCGGGCTGATTTAAAGTGCTTTTCCTTAAAAAAAAGTTGTAAAAAAGTCAAAGAAGGTTTAATTTTGTCAAAAATCCACTGAACAAACAGTTTCTTAACTAATAATTGACACTTTCGTAGCGTTTCTAAGCGAACTGTTTAAATCCAATAATTGTTTTCACCGTAAATTAAACAGCCCGATTATACAATGAATTTCAAAAATATAGCATATATTTCGTTTACATCGCTCACTTTTGCCACATCTGCCATCGCGCAACAAGCTGAAGAAGGTTATGTCATCCCTCAATTGAATGGTTTTCGTGTTTCGTGCATCATCACCGAGACGGGCGATACGATGCCATATATTCCTTTACGTGAATATGTTGTGACTGCGCCCAAATCGTTTGCGAATGCCGATGATTTAAATCGGTATCAAAAATATCGGCGATACGCGCCGTCTGTTTATGGGTATGCGGCGGAAGCGGTGCGCAATTATCGAGAAATCGAGGCGGCGACCCGCGATGTCAACCGAAAAGACCGAAAAAAATATGTAGAAGCAAAATATGAGGCAATGAATACGCAGTTTCGTTCCCAATTGAAAAATCTGACGAAAACACAAGGTTTTTTATTGATAAAAATGATTGAAAAAGAATTAAAAATCCCTTTTTTCGATTTAGTGAAGGATATGAAAGGCGGTTTTACGGCTTTTTATTGGAATGAATTTGGAAAAGTGTATGGTTATCATTTGAAAGAAGGTTATTTGGAAGGCAGAGACCCGATTTTAGATGTGGTTTTGAAAGATTATAATTTGGCATCTCCGAGTGCGCCTGTTCGCTAAATTTTTAAACACATAGAACACATAGGGGAGATAGAACACATAGGGGCAATCCTTCTATTTTTTGAAGATTCAAAATATACCGTTCCTAAATGAGTTGAAAATAAATTCGAGTACAACTTGACGCAAGTTTATTTTACCAACAGATGTAAGACAAGTATAAAAAAATACCTATGTGTTCTATGTGTCCTATGTGTCCTATGTGTCCTATGTCTCCCTATGTGTCCTATGTGTTTAAAGAATCAAAGTGGAATTTGTATTTTTTCGCCTAAAAATTTGGGTTTCACCCCCAAAATCAAGTCCATAAACACTTTCAATCGTGCAAAATACTCTCGAATATGAGTCAAAATGCTATATCGAATCATCGGCGTTTGCGCATTAAAACCCACCGCATGAATGCCAAATCGACGCGCCAGATAAATCGCTCGTTCATTATGAAACTGTTGTGAAACAATCGTTATCGAATCTTGCCCAAAGATTTCCTTGCAACGCACCACCGAATCCAGCGTCCGAAACCCTGCAAAATCGCCAAAAATCACCGAATCGGGAATGCCCGCCGCCACTAAATACGCCCGCATTTCATCCGTTTCGTTGTATTTCGACCGACTATTATCGCCACTCACGATAATATATCGAATTTTGCCCGCCTTGTACAACCGCGTTACCGCCTCTATTCGATATTGAAAAAAGAGATTGATGCGCCCACTCCGCGCTTTTGGATTCGTGCCTAATAGCAAAGCTGTTTTACAAAAAGGTGTTTTTTCAACATCTGTAAATAATTGTTTTTCAACAGCTTGCGCAATGACGTAATGTGCCATCAGCGCGGCTACCACCACACAAAACACAAAAAAGCTGCATCGCTTCAACCAATCTTTCCTAAATATCAGTTTCATTTTACGATTTTTAAACTTAAATCCAAACTAATCACCGAATGCGTCAACGCGCCCGATGAAATGTAATCTACACCTGTCAATGCAATCGAACGCAAATTTTTCAACGTTACGCCGCCAGAAGCCTCTACTTCAAACTTTTTGTTGACTATTTTAACGGCTTTTTTCATCAAAGCAGTGGTAAAATTATCCAACATAATCCGCGTTACTTTGCCTGCACCACAATCCAACACTTGTTGCAATTCTTCCAAATTGCGGACTTCGACGGTCAAACCCGTTTGAATATGATGTGTAATTCTATAATTATCAACCCTTTCGATGGCTTTTTGAATCCCACCTGCGGCATCCGTATGATTATCTTTTATCATAAACCAATCATACAAACCCGTCCGATAATTTTGACAACCGCCAATCGAAACCGCCCATTTTTCCAAATGCCGAATCAAGGGAGTCGTTTTGCGCGTATCCAAAATCTTAACAGGCAAATCTTTCACCGCCTCCGCATACCGCCGACTCATCGTCGCAATCCCACTCATGCGCTGCATCGTATTCAAAACCAAGCGTTCAGAACGCAATAAGGCTTGGGTTTGCCCTTCGACTTCAAAAGCGATTTCGCCGATTTGCATCGAATCGCCGTCTTTTTTAAACAATTGGATTTGAACAGAAGGATCATTTTGTTTAAAAATCATCTCCGCCACTGCAACGCCTGCTAAAACGCCATTCGCTTTGATTTTCAAAACGGCTTTATCGCGTTTTTCGATGGGAATCGTGGCGAGTCCAGTGATGTCCCCTGTGCGCACATCTTCCCATAAGGCTTGCGTCACAAATTGTTGAAGATATTGATTATCAATACTAAACATATGTTTTTTTTGGAAATGTTTGTAATATACTTTAAAACACATAGGAAACATAGGTTTCATAGGACACATAGGAGCGAATCTAATAAGTATTGCTCCTATGTGCCCTATGAAACCTATGTGTCCTATGTGTTTTAAAAATTTCAAGGGCGCAATGGCAATAAACCCGTAATTGCCCGAACTTCCATCATCGTTTGCTGCGCTGTTTTTCGGATTTCGGCAGATGATTCGATGATTTGCGCTTTCACATTTTTTTTATCGGCATTCAAGGCTTCCAATTTGGCTTTGAAGGGTTGTGTCAATTCCACTAAGGCTTCTGCAACGGTCTCTTTCAAATCTTTGTATTTTAAACTTCCTGTGTCATAATCCATTTTCAACGCGGCGTGTGCATCGTGTTTGCCACAAGCGACCAACAATTCAAATAAATTTTTAACGCCCGCGCTCATGCCTGAACCTGCCGTTTCCAAACCTGTATCCGTCACTGCGGAACGAATTTGTTTGCGAATCCTCTCCGCATCGCCAAACAAATTAATGTAATGTTTTTCGCCCAGACTCTTGCTCATTTTCTTCGTCGGGTCTGCGGGAGAGAGTAATTTCGGAATTTCTGTGAACAATGGTTCAGGATGAACGAAATATTCTTTGGCAAATTGCGTATTAAACCGCGCTGCAATATTGCGACTCAATTCCAAATGTTGTTCTTGGTCTTTGCCCACAGGCACATAATCCGCCCGATAGACCAAAATATCCGCCGCTTGCAACACAGGATACATGAACAAACCTGATGAAATAGCTGCTTCTTTATCGCCCGTTTTGAGTTGCTCGGTCTTATCTTTGAATTGCGTCATCCGACTCAACTCGCCAAAAGAGCAAACACAAGACAAAATCCAACTCAATTCCGTATGCTCTGGCACTAAGGATTGTACAAACAAATTGTTTGGTTCGATGCCACAAGCCAATAATTGAAACACCATTTTCCAAGTATTTTCACGCAATTTAGCCGCTTGATAAGGCATCGTCATCGAATGATTATCGACTACGCCATAAAAGCATTGATACTCCGCTTGCAATCGAACCCAATTTTTAACCGCCCCAAAATAATTGCCCAAATGCAAATCACCTGTCGGTTGAATACAAGATAATATTCTTTTCATATGTATAAGAATTTGATTTTAAATCCTAAATGATTAAGGAAAAGTGATAGGATAGAGGGCGCAAAAAATTTGAAAAATGATTTTTTTGCAAAAAAATCATTTTTCAAATTTTTTGCGCCCTCTGAAAGTCCTTTCTTCTACTTGCCAGCGATGAAAGAAATTTCCACATTTACGGATTTCGGCAACGTCCGAACTGCTACCGTTTCGCGGGCAGGGAAATTATCTTTGAAATACGTGCCATAAACGGCATTGACCGTTGCAAAATCATTCATATCCACCAGAAAAATGGTCGTTTTCAACACATTTTCCATCGTATAACCTGCGGCTTTCAAAACAGCATCCAAATTTTTCATCACTTGCACCGTTTCATCATGCACACCAGATGTAACAATTTGTTGGGTTTCAGGATGAATCGCCACTTGACCTGCTGTAAACAACAAGTTGCCAAATTGCACGGCTTGACTATATGGACCAATCGGCGCAGGAGCATGCGGCGTTTCGATAACTTTCTTAGTTTTAGTTGACATAATATTTATTATTTTAATTTTAAAAAATAAAACACAAAAAGCCCCCAAATAAGTGGGAGCTGTCCGATAAGCGATTTGATACAACGATAACATTTTCTAAGCGTAACTTGCGGCAAGTTTGAAACTTGCCGCAAGTTTATCCTAGACTATTCTGTTTCAGAATCATCTTTCGTTGTTTCCGCTTTGACCTTACCTTTTGCAACCATGACACCTTTATAGTACGTGTTGCCCTCATGCTGATACGCGTGATGCCGCAAATGAACCTCTCCCGTAGTCGGGCAAGTGCTTAATGTAGGTAACGCTAAACTATCATGCGTCCGACGTTGACGCTTACGCATTCTCGAATGTCGATTTCGTGGATTCGGCATTTTATACTCAATTTAATTTTTATTAAAAAAATCTTTTAAATCTTTAAACGGATTGTTTTCTATATCGCCTTCCGCTTCAGGCTCTGGATTATTGACCACATCTTCCGCGAAACCACTCAGATTTTTTAAAACTGTTTGGTCACAAGGTGGATTTTTTTCCTTGTGGCAATCATAGATTTTATTGTAAGGCATTGCAAGACAAATGTATTCATATATAAATCTTGCAACATTCAATCTCGGTATATCGGGCGTTAACCAGATAATATCGGCTTCTTCTTCCTGCACTTCATGCGCGATTTTGACGGTTAAAACCTGTGTATCGGCATAGGGAAGTCGAATATCTGCCAAACATCGGTCGCATTCGGTCGCCACATTGCCTTTGAGGTTAAAAGTCAATTCAAACAAATTGTCTTTTTTATCAAAATCTAAATGCACTTTGAACGCGCCTGATTGTATCGGCGAATCTTCAAAAGCGGCAAAAAAAGCATCATCTATCTCGAAATCAAAAGAACGAATGCCTTTTTTCAATCCCAAAATCGGGATATTAAACGGTGCTAAAACATTCATTGCAATTTTTTTGATGGGTTCAACGCAACTTAATGAATTGATTATCAATGAATTATTTTTCAAAACAGCGGCTTCCAACACGCGAGCGTGAAAACGCGGGCAAAGATAGGTTTTTATTTAGAATCCAAAAATTAAATAATGGTTTTTTTAGTAGAAATTATCGCGTCAATACAATATAATCTTTGATTAAAGTGCGTAAAAAAGGGGCGCGTTGTCCTCCTGAAACAAGTGGAATCTTCAACAGTTGACAAACATGCGCTACCGTTTCGTTCAACGCGGTGTCCTGTGCGCGATTTTGAAAACGCGTTACACGCCGCAATACATGTTGAATTGTCAACATATCTTCTTCCGATAATTGCCGTACTTGTGGATAAATGGGTGTATAATTTTCCTGCGAATCCAATTGTAGCACCTCTTCCAACCGATAACGCCGCGATAATTGCAAATTAATCACGGTCGTACCCGCCGCCATATCGCCTAAACGTTGTCGTTTATCGGTACTCGCCACCAACATCATTGCAATCGCGCCGCCGCAATAATACGTGTCTGCCAAACTCAAAACAGCGCGTAAAACGCTGTTAGTCAATGTAATGTGTTGACCATCTAATCGAGCTGTTTGTAAATGTTGCGCCATTTTGCCAAAGGTGCGCCCGTGTAAAAACACATCGCAAACGATTTGATACAAAATGTACAAGCCGCCCCAAGCCAAAACCATCATCAAAACTTGCATCGTCTGTAATTGATAAAGGTTCAACAGCACCAAAAGATAGGTTGAACCTATCAGCAAAAATATAATAACAATAACATCTATCAATGCAGCAAAAATGCGCTGCCGCAAGGTAGCTAATGCGTATTCGATACACACATTTTGGGCAGTTCTAATTTCAATCGTATCCATAAAAAAAATTATCTTTTAGACGCACCGGGCGATACTTTTTCAACTAAACCTTGCAAATCCACATTCAAACGCTCCAATTCGCGGGCTAAATTGGCAGCTTGTTGCAATTTATCAGATGTTTGTCCGCCCGTACTGATGTCTTTTTCAGTTTTTTTCAATTGATGTTCGATGTGTTGTCGGCGGTCTTCCATCTGCACGGTTTGTTGTACTAAGGCTTTATCGCCCGTTTGATTGCCATGATCGCGGAGTTTTCCAATGACATTGCCCATTTTGTCTAAGGCAGAATCGTATTTACCACCATCAAATTTGCCTTTTTCGGAGACCACCAGCGACTTAATTTCGCCAAAAACTTGTCCAACGCCTTGAAAAACACGCCCTGATTGAGCTTTTTCAGCAGGATTGCCCCAAAAATAATTGTACGTGACCATGACGACCACCACCCACAAAGCAAGTTTTAAAAGAGAACGTATCATATTTTTTTAATTTTTTTTGAATGATTAGAATGCTGAAATTCTTTACAAATGTAAAGTCTTTTAGGTAAAAAGCATATTTTTTATCCAAAAGTATTTTTAAAACACATAGTTCACATAGGGCGGCATAGGACACATAGGGGCAATCCTTTGAAAACTTGTTTTCAAGGGCTTTGCATAAATCCTTCTTTTTTCAAGACTTTACGTAAATTTTAAAGGATTGCCCTATGTGAACTATGTCCTCCTATGTGAACGATGTGTTTTTTTAAGGTCGATGATAATTATTTAAAACAAACTGCTTACCTTTACTTGTTATTTGGATTAACATTTGATTTTAATAGTTTTACGCATGAAAAAAATTTTAACATTCGCCGTTTTAACCCTTTCACTAACAGGTTTAACAGCTCAAACGACATTTCCTATCAATGGCGTTCATGATGAACGCGACGAAGTTTTCGCGCTTACTGGCGCAACTATCTTTAAAAATTATAATACGTCTGTTGAGGATGCCACCCTCATCATCCGCAATGGGCGCGTCGAAAACATTGGTTCCAACCTCAAAATCCCGAAAGATGCCGTCGTTTTTGACCTTAAAGGGAAGACAATTTACCCTGCGTTCATCGACGTTTACACCAATTATGGGATGCCCGAACCCAAAGCGGAAGGCGCACCTGCCCGTCAATTGCCCCAAATGTTGAGTAATAAACGAGGTGCTTTTGCTTGGAATGAGGCGTTGAAAACCGAATTTCGCGCCCATGAAAACTTTGTTGCGCAACCCAAAGAGGCTGAATCTTGGCGGGCAGCTGGTTTTGGGGCGGTGATTGCGCATCGCGGCGATGGGATTTCACGCGGTTCTGGCACGTTTGTCACGTTGGCGGACGACCGCGAACATCATTTGATTTTGAAAAATCAAGTCGCACATTACTTGTCATTCCGAAAAGGGACTTCGACGCAATCGTATCCGTCTTCGCTCATGGGCAGTATTGCGTTGTTGCGTCAAACGTATTTGGATAATGAATGGTATCAAGCGGGTGCGTTCCGAAAAGAGAAAAATCTATCGTTGGAAGCATGGAATAGTTTGCAAAACCTGCCCCAAATTTTTGATGCAGGTGATAAATTGGAAACCATGCGTGCCGCGAAAATTGCGACGGAATTTGGTAAAAAGTACATTATCAAAGGCAAAGGCGATGAGTATCAACGACTTGAAGATTTGAAAAAAATAGTTCCGTCTTTCATTATCCCGTTGAATTTCCCTGAAGCGTTTGATGTCGAAGACCCATTAGATGCCCGTTCGGTCAGTTTGGCGGATTTGAAACATTGGGAAATCGCGCCTTCTAATCCTGCGCGTTTGGCGCAAGCGGGGATTCCTTTTGCTTTTACAACATTTGGTTTGAAAGATAAGAAAGATTTTTTAAAACAATTGCAAAAAGCAGTGGCTTACGGATTGAGTGAAGCCGATGCGTTGAAAGCATTGACTTTGTTTCCTGCTCAAATGGCAGGTATGGAGCAAGATTTAGGCAGTTTGGAAAAGGGAAAATTAGCCAGTTTTATGATTACGAATAACAATATTTTTAATAAAAACGTAAAAATTATCCAAAGTTGGATTGGCGGCAAGCGACATGATGTGGGCGAATCCGAAAATAATTTGGCGGGCAAAAAGTGGAAATTAAAAGTTGGTAAAACGGATTATAATTTAAATGTAACGGAAAAAGGCGACGCAACTATCTCATTATCAACGGATACCGTCCAATCGAAAGTGAATTATAGTTTAAAAGGCAATTGGATTGCGTTGACTTTCGCGCTTGGAAAATCTAAAAATGAACAAATTCGCTTATCAGGAACGATGGCAAATGACGAAATGGTGGGGCGCGGACAATTGGCTAATGGCGATTGGATTGCTTGGGAAGGTGCGTTTGCAAGTGTGTTTCCTGCGAAAGGCGATGAACCTGCACCGACGGTTTTGAGTGAAATCACGTATCCATTTGGTTCGTTTGGTTTCAAGGAAATGCCGAAACAAGAAAACATTTTGTTTAAAAATGCAACGGTTTGGACGAATGAAACGGATGGTATTTTAAAAAATACAGATGTGATGGTTCAAAACGGTCGAATTGTGCAAATCGGGCGCAATATCAAAACCGTTGGTATGATTACGATTGACGCGACGGACAAACACCTCACCGCAGGCGTGATTGATGAACATTCGCATATCGGCGTGACGGGCGGCGTGAATGAAGGTTCACAAGCGGCTTCTTCCGAAGTGCGGATTGCGGATGTGATTAATTCGGAAGATATTAATATTTATCGTCAATTGGCGGGCGGCGTGACGAGTTCCCATATTTTGCACGGTTCGGCGAATCCGATTGGGGGACAAACGCAATTGTTAAAATTGCGCTGGGGCATGAATCCCGAACAATTGAAATTTGAAGGCTCGGATGGTTTCATCAAATTTGCTTTAGGCGAAAATGTCAAACAAGGCAATTCGGGCGAAAATGTTACGACTCGTTTTCCACAAACGCGGATGGGCGTAGAGCAAGTTTTTGAGGATGCGTTCACACGAGCGAAAGAATATGCGGCGTTGAAAAAAGGCGGCAAACCCTATCGCCGCGATTTAGAAACCGAAGCGATTTTAGAAATTTTGGAACGCAAACGATTCATTACCTGTCATTCATACGTGCAAAGTGAAATTAATATGTTGATGAAAGTGGCGGATAAACATAGTTTTAAAGTCAATACGTTTACACATATTTTGGAAGGTTACAAAGTGGCGGATAAGATGAAAGCGCATGGTGCGGGCGCGGCAGGTTTCTCGGATTGGTGGGGCTACAAGTACGAAGTTTGGGATGCGATACCGTATAATGGTGCATTGCTGCATCAAGTCGGTGTGTTGACAGCGTTCAATTCGGATGATGCGGAGATGGCACGCCGCTTAAATCAGGAAGCGGGCAAGGCTATCAAATATGGAAAAGTATCAGAAGAAGAGGCATGGAAATTCGTGACGCTGAATCCTGCCAAATTATTACATGTTGAAAACAGGGTTGGCAGTATAAAAGTTGGAAAAGATGCCGATTTAGTGTTATGGTCGGATTATCCAATGTCGGTTTATGCGAAAGCCGAAATGACTTGGGTAGATGGCATCCGCTATTTCGACCGAGAACGCGATGCGGCGATGCACACGACCGTTGCGCAAGAACGCAATCGGTTGGTTCAAAAGATGATTGCAGCGAAAAAAGCAGGTGCGCCCGTTCAAGCGGCTTCTGCGCCCGCACTGCATTTGTATCATTGCGATGATGAGGAGGATGAAATGAAGTAATTGATTTTATTATATTTGAATTGAAAAGCATAAAGTGCGGACAGTTGCAACTGCCCGCACTTTTTATACCAATTGTATTTGAATGGAAAAGCAAAAATGCACCACAAAGTGCGATGAGATTAAATTTTCAAAGTACGCCATTTCTCGGAACGCAAAAACGAAAATGCCCACCATGCGACCAAGCAAGAATACATCGCTTCTGCTAACCATGCCCAAGTCAACCCTAAATGCGTGTGGCTGACCAATGCCCAAGTGTAAATTAAGTAAAACAGGGTGGCTAATGCTTGGATTTTCGTTCCAAAAGTCGTCGCGCCTGCACCTGATAATCCATTGAAAACAACTCCACAAACAGAGGATGCAATCAAATTTATCAATAAAATATTGAAAATAGGCACTGCATCATATATAAATTGAGAATGTTCCGTACCATTCAATAAAGGTGTTAAAATTTGTATCGGAAAAAGGGCGAATGGTAATGCCAAGGCAATCGTAATGACCGTTGAAATCAAAGCCGTTTTGCGAATCGCTTCCATCACTAATTGAGGTGCATCGCGCCCAATCAACCCACTCACTAAGGTATTGATGCCTGTGAAAAAACCCCAACTGGGAACAGATAAACAAAAATAAATCATGCGTACTAAATTACTCACTGCCAAATCTCGAATCGTCATATATTTTTCAATCAACATAAAAAACAAAAACCAAGACGCGATACTGATAAATGATTGCGCCGAAGTGGAAATACTGAGTTTAAATTGTTGCCGCAAGAGTTGCCAATCCACTTTTGGTGGTGAAAATAAACGGTATTGTGCTGTTTCTTTGTCTAAATACATATAAATTAAAAAAGCTATGAATGCAAAAAATTCTGCAATTGTTCCTGCCAAAGCTGCACCACCAATGCCCATATCAGGCAAGCCCCATTTGCCGAAAATCAATCCGTAACTCAAAACCACATTCAAAATACCTAAAATCAATGTATCATAAAAGATAAAAGTCGGTCGCGCAACGCCTGAATAAAAAGCAACAATCGCCAAACCGGTATAACCGAAAAAGACTCCAAAAGCTCTATATTTTAAAAATTCTATTGTTTTACTGTATATGATTGGGTCTTTTATAAAACTAAAAAAATAAGGTGCGAGAAAATACATGAATAAAAATGCCACGATTGCCATCATCAATTCGATGTATAAAAGGGCGTAAAAGGTCTTGCCCACTTCCTGCAAATTGCCTTCGCCGACACGCCTTGCAATCAGCACTTGCCCGCCCCGTGACATCCCAAACGCTATCGCCATGATGACCAAATAGAACATTCCAACATAGCCTATCGCGGCAAAATCGGCTTCACTTTTCCAATATAGGAACGCGCCTTCACACACAACCATCAGATTTTGACCCGCAGAACCTAACATCAAGGGGGCAGCTAATTGGAGAATTTGGCGATACGTGGTTTTTATTTGCATTTTTTTTATTTTTTTAGAACCAGAGAAACAACGATACAAAGGAACAAAAGTTTTTAGTCAACTTTGCTATTGGAAAATAAATTTCCCGATTCCGATGCGAATTGGGTACAATTGGAACGCGGATGACGCGGATTGGGCGAATTTTTGCGGATTTTTTATTTTTTTGAATCAATTTTTAATTTCGTTTTTTAGTTTTAAACTAATTTAAATTTGGTTCAAAAAAAAATAAAAAATCCGCGAAAATCCGCCCAATCCGCGTCATCCGCGTTTCAATTATACTCAATAAAGTATTTCAATAGAATCTATCCAAAAGGTCGGCGAGGTTGCAACCTCGCCGACCTTGATTCGATATTAATATATTGGTTATCAATTAGTTACATTTTGATAGCTTATTTCGACTCAACTGCTTATTTTCCTTTTCCTGCTAAATATTTCAATAAATCTGGGTATTTTTTGCTCCATTGCCGTGTTACATTATCTGAAAGCAATCGAACCCCATCGATATACGCAATGACGGTTGCTTCTTTATTCCCTTCTTTGAGCAAATTTTGTTTTAAAATATCGGCTGCGGCAAAATTTTCTTTCAAGCCAACGGTGTATAAATATTGCCCATCGCCTTGTACTTCCACCATGCCATCCCCGTATTTTGACAATGCTTCCCCTTCAAAAACACGTTTTGTAGCTGCAATCTGCACTTTATAAGACAACCCATTTTCATGTTTTTTCAAAATCGAACCTGTTTTGTTCACCATTAATTCGGAGACAATGGGCGTATTGTATTGAAAATCAATCGGCGTAGTTGCCGTATTTTTTAAATCTATATCAAAGCGTTTGTTCATTTTTTCGCCTGCGGGATTGGGCGTTCCATTCAATTCCGTTAAAGCCACTGGATAATACGAACCCACACTTTTCAACGTAACATTATCAATACGTACTCCATTGTCTGTCAATAGTTTACGGACTTGTTCAAGGCGTTTCAAGGTGAAATATAAATCAAAAGCATCCGATTCAGAAGCGGTGCTATGTCCTGTTAACACAATTTGCACGTTTGGATACAATTTCCAAACATCCGCTATGCGTTTCATTTGTTGCGCATTGCTGCCGCGCAATAAATCGCCATCTTGGTCATAATATAAGGGTGAAAATTCATATTTAACTTTCGCTATTCCAGTATTTTGAGTATTATTTTTCGTTTTTTCAAGGTATGCAGGTACTTCATAAAACGCAATTGGAGTGGAAGGCAATTGCGTTTTTTGCGCCGTTTTAAACAAGGCTTGGTAAATATCGCGTTCGCCAAAACCTTCTTTTCGATTGGAACAAAAATAACCTTTTCGACCATCTGTGGTGAGTTGAAAATGGGTCTCATCACTCGCCGAATTAAACGGACGACCCAAATTTTGAACGTTTTCCCATTGCATGTTCGCATCGATATAAGTTGTTTTAAATATATCAAAACCACCAATACTTTGCGTCGAATTGCTGCTAAAATACAAAGTCCGCCCATCTTTGGCTAAAAAAGGCGTTGTTTCATCAAAAGGCGTATTAATATTTTGACCCATATTTTCGGGATTTGACCAATTGCCTTGCGTAAAACGCGTGTAATATAAGTCTAAACCACCATATCCACCTGCCCGCCGACTCGCAAAAATAATTAAGGTGTCATTGAAAAAACACAAAGCATTATCCCCTTCATTCGCTTTAATCGGCGCGTTGAACAAGGCAGGCGGCGTTCTTTGTTCAACATTTTGTTTAAAAACGTCTAATAAAACATCACCCGAAAATTGCGTCAAGCCGCGATACAAGTACATGGAAGTGCCTTTTTTGTCAAAACCCATGATAAATTCGTGTTGCGGCGTGCTTAACAATGGATTTCCGAGTGGTTTGGGTTCATGCCATTCACCATTGTCCGTATAAGTTGAAAAAATATCGGACGTGTATTTGCCATTTTGATTATCGGCACGCCCTGTTTCATCGCGCAATCCGCCTTCACTGTATTCGCGGGAAGCCGCAAAATATAATTTGTCTTCATCCGTCGGACTTAACACAGGTGCAAATTCGTCATAAGGCGAATTGATAGCTTCTCCCAAATTTTCTACTAAAGCCTCCTCTGCGGACAAAATTATTTTTTGCCCAGCAGCACACCTTTTGATGTCAGCAATTGTAGAACGGCGGCGCACATCATCCAATTTGACCTTTCGGAGGAAATTTTTATACAACCGAATCGCTTCTTTGAATTGAAATTCGTGTTGATTCACCTTGCCAAGATAGTATATCACCGCAGGGTCAGGGCTTTTATCAATCAAACCCGACAAATATTGTCGCGCAATGCCGAGTTGCCCCGAATGAAAAGCGGCAACCCCAATATCGCGTTGCACATCCAGATTTCCCGGTTTTTGCTCCTGATATTGAAGCAAAAGGGCTAAGGCAGGTTTAAATTTGCCCGCGTCGAACAAAACCGTAGCCTGTTCGCGCAAATTTTGAGCGGAATTAGGCGCGGTAAAATGCGCCATCAGAAAAAAAAGTAAGATTCCGCGAACATTCATTGTCCAACATTTTTTTTGCTTCATCTCCCAAAAGTTTGGAATTTGGGAGATTGATTAATTGATTGATTATCAATATTTTAACCAATATCCCAAGTCATCAAATTGTTCGTTTGCCATCAAATTGTTCTAAATAATCCGCCACACGCCGTAAAAAAGAACCGCCTAAAACACCATCCACAACACGATGGTCATACGAAAGAGACAAAAACATCATGCGTCGAATCGCAATCACGTCTCCAAATTCCGTTTCGAGGACGGCAGGTTTCTTTTTTATCGCTCCCGTTGCCAAGATTGCGACTTGTGGCTGATTGATAATCGGTGTACCCATCACATTCCCAAAAGTTCCCACATTGGTAAGCGTGAAGGTACCGTTTTGAATTTCATCTGGTTTCAATTTATTTTGACGCGCCCGCGCCGCTAAGTCATTGACCTGCCGAGTAATGCCTGCGAGATTGAGCCAATCCGCATTTTTTACAACAGGCACAATCAAATTGCCTGACGGTAACGCAGTTGCCATCCCAATATTCACTTCTTTTTTGACCAAAATCTTCGTTCCATCCACCGAAACGTTGATCATTGGAAAATCTTTAATCGCTTTCACCACCGCTTCGATGAAAATCGGGGTGAAAGTAATGTTTTCATTATATTTTTTCTGAAAATCGCCTTTAACTTTTTCGCGCCAAAGCACCATGTTTGTCACATCCGCCTCTACAAACGATGTGACATGGGGTGATACCTGTTTAGAATACGTCATATGTTCGGCAATCAATCGGCGCATTCGATCCATTTCAATGATTTCAACATTGCCCGAAACGCTCGTAGCAACCGTTTCCATCGGTCGAGTAGGCATTTCAACAGGTGTACAATCCTTTTTGGGTGTCACAATAGGTTTCAATATCGGGCTTGGCGCAGGTATCGTTATGGTTTTTCGAGTTTCCACATAATCTAAAATATCATTTTTTGTGACGCGATTATTTTGACCTGTCCCTGCAATCGTTTCTAATTCAGACTTAGAAATTTGCTCTTTTTGAGCGATAGTGCGCACCAAAGGCGAGTAAAACCGATTGCTTTCACTGGTTTTGGGCAGTGTAGCAGGTGTATTTGTGACAAGATTCCCATTCGATTTTCCATTGGTACTTTTTGCCGATGTTTGCAAACTCGCGGACGAAGCCGAAGCGAGTGGCATAGACGGCTGAGTCGGCGCACTTGATTTTGCCACTTCCGAACCAATCAACGCAATCACCTTGCCGACTGCCACGACCGCATTTTCAGGATACAAAATTTGCAACAAAATGCCACTGCTTGTAGCAGGCACTTCGGAATCCACTTTATCGGTAGCAATTTCGAGGACGGCTTCATCCGCCTCAATGCGGTCGCCGACCTTTTTTAACCATTTTAAAATGGTTGCTTCTGTAATACTTTCGCCCATTTTGGGCATTAAGAGTTCTACTTGTGGCATGGTTTCGGTTGAATTTGGTTTTAATTAAATATAAAATTTGAATTATTCAAATTAGACTAAGCATCTCGCAAAATTACATCTTTCTCAGTTGCTAACAAAAAAAGGCGCACTAAATTTAACGCAACACTCGCGGCATACTCCACATTTCGATTGCGCCCCCTGTCTATCGTCAAATGCGCCACTCGCGTATGCGTTTTATTGCCTGCCGCAACCCAGATAGTGCCAACAGGTTTCTCTTTTGAGCCGCCGCCCGGTCCCGCAATCCCCGAAATGGCGACTGCAATATCCGCCTCACATGCGTTCAACGCACCTTGCACCATCTCACGCACCGTCTGCTCACTTACTGCGCCATGAGCCTCCAAAGTTGCCTCTTTCACCTTTAAAATATTGGTTTTCAAATCATTATGATAGGCAATAATCCCACCTTTGAAATAAGCAGAACTGCCTGCATTTGCCGTCAATTGCGCCGAAAGATAGCCACCCGTACAACTTTCCGCAGTTGCCAAAGTCCAATTTTTCGCTACTAATAATTTTCCAACAGCCTTTGCAAGTGGTTCATCATCATAACCATATACGAATTTAGCTACAATTGTTTCCATTTTTGCCTTTTCAACCTCAATTTCTTGGTTCAAAACCGCTTCATCCGCGCCCGTTGCCGTCAAACGCAATCGAACCTGATTGAAAGCAGGCAAATATGCCAATTTAATATGTGTTGGCAACGCATCTTCAAAATCAGATAACAAAGCTGCCAATCCCGTTTCGCCTTCGCCCGCCGTCATCAACGTCCGATGCACCACAGGCGACACTGGAAACGAGTTTTTCAAACGCGGCAACACCCTATCAGTCATCAAGTGCATCATTTCATACGGCACACCCGGCATCGAAACCATCACTTTCCCACCTTTTTCAAACCACATCGCAGGTGCAAGCCCCCTATCATTCGGCAGAATTTCGGCATTAGCAGGCATGAAACAGCCATTTTTATTCATTTCATTGGGTATTTTGCCCAATTTTTTAAAAAAATACTGCAACCGTTGCCACGTTTCGGTGTGAAAAATCATTTCCACTCCAAAATATTCCGCAATCGCTTTTTTCGTAATATCATCTTTGGTCGCGCCGAGACCGCCCGTCACCAAGACCAAATCCGCTTTACTCAAAGCGTAATCCATCGCTTCAATAATATTAGGATGCACATCCCCGACACTCGCTTTGCCCGCAATGCGGATGCCTTGCAGGTTCAATTGTTGCGCCATCCAAGCCGAATTGGTATCCGTAATCTGTCCGATGAGGATTTCATCGCCTACGGTGAGCAGATATGCTGTCATTTTTAGGTAATTTTTTTTTAAAAGATGGGGCAAATTTAGGAAAAATATCTTTTAGGAATGAATAATTTTTAATTCCACCGAATTCAGTGGAATTAAAAAATGCCCCAAAACAAAAATGACACCCCAAAACTGAGGTGTCACTTTCCAAATGTTGACGAAAAAAAACTATGATTACATATTTTTAGCGACTTGTTTGCCACTGTCGGCAGTTTGTTTTGGCATTAAGAGCCAAAGTCTGCCATATTGATGCAGCAATTGAGCTTTATGTTTGCCCCAATCGCCCTCACCCATATACAAATCGACGTGTCCAGAACCTCGAATCGCCGAACCAACATCTTGTGGCAACAAGTATCGGAACTCATGGCGAATCAACTTACCTTCTCCATCTATAATTGGCACCTCTGCCAACACCACCGAACCTAACGGAAAGAATCTCTTATCGACTGCAATCGTATAATCCGATGTTAAAGGTATATAATACGCCCCATAGGGGTTTGATTTATTAGACTTATGATTAAAAACCGCAGCATAAGCAGCAAGTAACTTCTGTGGGCTCTTATTTTCGGTGGTCTCTTCTGACACAAACCGTTGATAATCACCCGTGAAAGAGAGCATCTTTCGTTCACCACCCGGAAATATCAAATACGCGATACCTTCCGTTTTCATGCTGTAAATATCCGTTTTGTCTTTGACATACGCCACTTCCAGCCCATCATCCTCTTTCGACTTTATGTACACCGGCGTTCTGAATTCTCCTTCTGCACGCCGACGTGCCGGAATAACCGGCGAATAATAGCCCGTAAATCGCACTTGACCTTTGCGGTCATCACCCGCAATTTGATAGGCATCCAAAACACTTGTTAAGCTCGCACTTTTTTTAGCGGCTTTGAATGCGGCGATCACCTGCTCCATCTGCTCGGTGCCTACTTCTAAAGCTCCGAAATGCTGCTTAGTGGGTTGTTTGTTGGTCTTCAGCAACGTAATCTGATGATTCAATGCTTTCAACAACTTGCCATCAATAGACGGCATGCTCAATGTATCAAAAGAAACTTTCGTGTATAACTGCTTGAATACCTGTGCATTCTGCTTCGATGGAGTAATAATTTGCCCAATGCTACTTGCCATCTTTTCTTTCGCTATGGGTTTTTCGTCAACATCTGGAATTTGGGAGTCAAGAGCAACCTTCGGTTGGTCTGACCCCTGTTGTCGGCGGTCAATAATCCATACCGACACGAGTAACAACAAAGCCAGCGACGTAAGTGAAAAAATCCTTTTCATTTTCCTAAAAATTTAAGGTTTAAAAAATAAGGTGCCCTCATGCATGCGCATTATTACGCACAACATCTTTTGTTCGTGGACACAGCGCTTGGTTTTGGTTCAAACAATTTATAATTAAAGCTGAAACTGACTTTTTCAAAAGGTTACATTTTGAGGCTTCAATTTCTATTTCAATTCAAAATTTATTTCAATACTTATCGGGTCATGAAAAATAATGCCAAAAAGTTTCAAAATATTATTTTTTTTCAAAATAAACTTTTTGTAGTAGTTGACACATAACAATAATTACACTTTTTAGATATACTTGCGAATCGAATATATAAAGTACTATTTTTCAAACACTTAACCGATATTACCAAAAACTTGCCAAATTTTTATCGACAGTTATATAAGAAATTTTATTCAAATGATAAGTAAGGAGCTACTCTTTCTAAAACAGTGTCGGGCAAAATCCGACTGCTGTGCAGGTCATTCAATGTTGTGTAGCTTCCGTGATTGAGGCGATAGCGGATTAATAAAGCCGCTTGTTTGCGAGTCAGGTAAGGATGCCGAATCTGAGATTCGCTTACCCGATTGATTAAGATTTTTTGAATTTTTTGGAGGTTTGCATCCAACTTCAATTGTGGCAGGATGCGCCTATACATGCTATCGGAGATTCCGAAGACCTCTTGAATTTGGTCAATTCGGACGAAACCGCCTAAGGTTTCTCGCCGCTGCAAAATCCGCGCTGCAAAGGTAGTACCAATTCCGCGTAATTCCAAAAAATTTTCTAAACTCGCCTGATTTACGTCAATGATTTTGTTTGCCGATTTTTTCAATCGATTTGCTTGTGTTGCACTCGGTGCAACGCTCGTATCTTTAGGGCTAAGCCCTTGATTATCAAAAATTTGTATGTATGGTTCAAAACGGGCATATTCGGTTGCCGAAAGCCCATAAATCTTTTTTAAATCCTCTTTTTTAAGAAACTTCCCCTTTTTATGACGAAAATTTGACAAAACATTAACAGTTTTGGCATGCATTCCCATCAATAATAACGTTTTAGTTGTTACCGTATTCGGGTCAAATGGAAACATTAGATATGATTTTTGGCATACATCTTGCACTTTACTTGAAGTACTTATGTTTGTTGCTTCTAAATCAATGCAATCTTCCAAACGCACGTAATCATCGGTTTTCAAACCGTAAACTTTTTTTAAATCTTCTTTTTGAAGAAATCGACCACCTTTTTCCCGAAAGTGAACAAGCGTAGAAGCAACCTTCGGAGACAGTCCGAGTGTTGTTAAGGTTTCCATATTCGCTGTATTAGGATTGAACGAAAACAGTTGATGCACGCTGCTATCGTTTGGAAACAAAGGATGATTACGAGTTACTTCAGCTTTCAAGGCTATAAGTTCTTTAAAAAGAATTGTATTGTTATCGTTAGTTTTGTTTAATTTTTCCCAGAGAAATGGATATGATTTGGGGGTTGCCCAAAGCACACATGTTACAATCGTGATTCCGAACAGCCCATTGCGTTCGCTACGGGTGTATCGAAAAAAATAGTTAAAGTTTTGTCTCATAGCGTTGAGTTTTAAGATCCACAAAATGATTTTTGAAATCCAATAAGCCTGATTTTTTAAATCGAACTCATCGTTGCTTTGTTCCAAAAAGCATTTTACGCTCGAAAACGACGTAAAAATAGACTTTAAATTTGAATTGAGCAAATATTTTCCAAAAAAAATTTGTTCAAGGATTCAACTTTAACATCCATGCCCCGTTTTCTCCAATATCGTGGTACGCAAGACCCAATTGTTGACACTCCTTTTTCCAACGCATAACATTGCTTTTTTGATTCGACGTATTAAAAATAATTTGCTTAAAAGACCCCTGTTTTTTTAGTTCAAACATCGAAATATTCGGATTATCAACAATTAGTACATACTGTTCCACCCAATTGTTTGGCAAAGATGCAACTTTTTTTTGAAACTTGTCAAGTACCTCAACCGATATAGTACCAAAACCGATAACGTTTTTGTAGTAGAAAAGAAATGTGTCTTTGTAGCTTTCATTTAAACTACAATCTGTAAAGGAACTGATATTCATTGCGTTATGGCACTTTTCGGCAACTCGTGCGCGTGTTGTTCTGTGACAATTTTCCGAATAAATTGTATGACATTTTTTTTGTCGCAATATGTCTATAACCGTATTTTTGCCCGCATCATAGACTATTATACCTTGATATTGGTAATCTTTCCACGATTTTAGGGCATAATGCCCTGCGGCAATACTTGTTAAAAACATGCCATAGAATACCCAATTCAACCGCCGTTTTTGCAAGGCTATCGTCCAACATATTAAAATTCCATAGAGTACCCAAACAGCCCATTCTGTCACCCAACTCACCCTTTGCACCGTCGAAGGCAAACCTTGCACGAGTCGAATCGAACCATTCATGACCTCTATCCAAAACTGTAATATTTTTCCAAAAATTGGACTCCATGAAGGGAAAAAGGGGTCTATGACCAATAAACAAATGCCAACATAAAGGGCTATCGTCGAAATCGGTATCGCCAATAAGCCTGAAAGCCAAAAATAAGTTGAAAATTGTCCAAAATAATACAAACTTAGCGGCAGCGTCATCAATTGTGCTGCGAACCCCATTGCCAAACTTTCCCAAGCGTATCTCAATACTTTTGATTTGAAATAGAACCACTTATAGATTTTGGAATAATAAAATAAAATGCCTAATACCGCTAAATAGGACAGTTGGAATCCGATATCATATAATTGATACGGATTCCAAAGCAAGAGCAAAAAGGCTGAAACCGCCCATATATGATAATTATCCGCCCTGCGTCGCAACGCTCGACCGATATAAAATAAGCTAAACATGGCAGCCGCCCGTAACACGGACGCACCAGCACCCGTCAGTAACGTAAAACCCCAGACCGAGACGAACAAAATGCTGGTTCTTAAATAATTCCTTCTGGTACGACTGCCTGCTATTTGGAACTGAAATAGAAAAATTAGCGCGCCATAAAGCAACCCGATGTGCATACCCGACACTGCTAACAGGTGCATCGCGCCTGTGTCAATGTATGCGGTGGTCATTGCTGCCTCTACTGCATCCCTGTAACCTAAAATCAGGGCAGCAGCCACTGCAAATGCTTCATCCGTTGATACGTATTTTCGTAATGTATAAATACATTTTTCACGACTGTCAAATGCCAATTGCATCACAGGATGCCCCCGACTTTGCGCAATACAACGCAGGTTTGAAATCGCTCCAAAACTTTGATAATGAATATTTTTATAATGTAAAAAACGTTGGTAATCAAAAGTATTTGGGTTTTTCGGTGCCGCAATGCGTTCGACTTTTGCATGAAACACCAACTCGTCTCCATAGCGTAGCTTGGGGACAGGCGTATCCTTTTTCAATTGTAATAATAAATTGCCATCCGTAGCGCGTAAATCAGTCGTATTTAAAACCATTTTAACGCGGACGGTCACTTGAATATGCTTTAATTTTTCGGTAATATCACTTATAATGCCGTTCACCACGACCAACGAATCTTGCACACAAAAGCGACTAAAATGTTGATTGGTATTGCGTTCATCGGCTTTCCACATGGAAAAACCGCCCGCCGCAAACCAAAATACCATCGTTGCCAACCTAAAAAAGCCCTCCTTTTGAAAAAAATGGTCTATTGTCATTGCCATTATCATCCATAACAGTCCCGTAAAAAATAAAACATGAAATGTTATCGGCGCAAGCAAGTTGTTACAATCGGCTGTAACAATTCCGCCTACATAAGGCAATAATAGCCACAGTATCGGATACGCATTCCAATGTATTATTTTCTTCATGTATGTTACGTTTTCACCCAAAAGGTACTATAATTTCAATTTCGATTTGAAACCATAAGGCTTTGAATTTTAGATTAATAAGTTGTACATTAATTCTCTCGGTGCAAATATAGGGGTGTTTTTTCAAATTAAAAAAAGCATTCATTTATATATGATTTTTTATCAATTATATAAATGTAATTTTGAAAATAATTTTACTTTTTTTCCATTTTTAAATGCTTGAAAAAATCGTTTTTTACACAAGCAAAAAAAGCTAAATTGGGCATTTGAGATGGGATAGATGATTGAAAAAAAAATTTATAAATTGCATTTATTTTTTTTTTTGTTATAAATTTGAGTTGCATTTAAACACATAAAACACCTTGTACACGATGCATTCGCGCCAGAAGAAGATATATATTTCACGCACAATCGTTTTGCGATACCATTGGAACACGGATGACGCGGATGGAGCGGATTTGCACGGATTTTTTTTGATTTTGCTTGGGTTTGGGAGGATGCATTCAAAAAAAATCCGTGCGAATCCGCCCAATCCGCGTCATCCGCGTTCCAATGGTATTCAAAACCACTCGACGCAAAGTATATACATTTGGGGGTTAACCTGTTTATTTTGCGAAAAAAAGCACCTTTTTTTAAAGTTTTATAAAAAAGTTAGCGAATCCTATTATATTTGCCGCCTTAAAAACTCCAATAAAACATACTGTACGAAATTTATCGTTTCTTTAAACCGTTATCACGAAAAAATGAGTAAACCGGGCATTCCAACAGGAACACGCGACTTTTCGCCCGAACAAGTTGAAAAACGCAATTATATTTTCGACACAATTCGGCGCGTTTTCCAAAAGTACGGCTTTCGCCCCATTGAAACGCCTGCCATGGAGCAATTATCCACTTTGATGGGCAAATATGGGGAAGAAGGTGACAAATTGTTATTCAAAATATTGCACAATGGCGATAAACTGAAAGATGCAGTTGGCTATTTGGCGGAAGGCAATGATGCGAATCCTGCTACTTTATTGAGTGAGAAGGGCTTGCGCTATGACCTTACTGTACCGTTTGCGCGGTATGTAGTGTCGCATCAAAACGAAATAAAATTTCCTTTCAAGCGGTATCAGATACAACCAGTTTGGCGTGGTGACGCGCCTCAACGCGGGCGTTATCGGGAGTTTTATCAATGTGATGCTGATGTAATTGGGTCTAATTCATTACTTTATGAAGCAGATTTAATTCGCATATATGATGAAGTCTTTACACAATTTGGCTTAAAAGTTGTTATCAAAATCAATAACCGTAAAATTTTATTTGGTATGGCGGAAGCCGCAGGTATTCCAAATAAATTTATGGAAATGACGACCGCTTTGGATAAATTGGATAAAATCGGTTGGGATGGTGTTCAAAAAGAATTGGCGGAGCGCGGCATTGGCGGCGGTGCGATTTCTGTGATTCAAAAGATTTTGCAAGTGGATTCATTGGCGGGCTTGAAAAAATACGCAGGATTGAGTGCCTCTTTGGAAAAAGGAATTGAAGAATTGGAAAAATTCTATGATTACTTTGATTTACAACCTGCTATGAATGAAGTTAAATTTGATATAACATTGGCTCGCGGGTTGAGTTACTACACAGGGTGCATCATGGAGGTCAAGGCAGTCGATGTGCCGACGATGGGCAGTGTCGGTGGTGGCGGTCGTTATGACGATTTGACGGGCGTTTTTGGGTTGAAAAACATATCGGGCGTTGGTATTTCGTTTGGCGCGGATAGGATTTATGATTGTTTGCAATCGCTTAGTTTGTTTCCGAAAGAATCGACGGCGGGCAATGTAAAAGTCTTGTTTGTGTCTTTTGATGATGTGACGCATCGTTATGCTTATAAATGCCTGCTTGAAATGCGCAAATCGGGGGTTGCTGCTGAGATTTATCCCGAACCTGCGCGGTTGCAAAAGCAAATGAAGTATGCGAATGATAGAAAAATACCCTTTGTCGCGTTGATTGGCGGCGAGGAAATGATTTCTGAAATTATGACTTTGCGTAATATGGAATCGGGCGGTCAAGAAAGGGTTAATTTAGAGACCGCGATTCGCAAATTAAAATAACTCCTTTTGTGTAAGGTTTGAATTAGGATTGATGGGATTTTTAGGATTAAGTTAGGATTGATTGGTTGGATTTTTTAGGATAAAATCTTAAAAAATCCAACCAATCAATCCTAAAAAATCTTAAAAATCCTAAAAATCCTAAAAATCCTAATTCAAACCATCACATAAGTCCAAGTTTACCAATTCATTTCAAACAATGCACACACCCCGATATACAAAATTAGCCGATATACAAGCTGATTTGTTTTCAAACAAAACAACTTGTGTCGAATTAGTGACTTATTATCTCCACCGAATTGAAAAAAAGCGTTCTCTAAACGCTTATATTGAAGTTTTTCAACCAGAATCCTTACAACGTGCGGCTGAATTAGACAAAAAGTATCAAGAAAACCCAAAAAGTGTTGGGCGTTTGTTTGGTGCAGTGGTGTCCATCAAGGATGTGATTTGCTATGCAGGTCATCAAGTGACGGCTTCGAGCAAGATTTTGGAAGGTTTTCGGTCGTTGTATTCGGCAACGGCGGTAGAACGATTGTTGTCAGAAGACGCAATTATCATTGGACGCACCAATTGCGACCAATTTGCAATGGGTTCGAGCAATGAAAATTCGGTTTATGGCGCGGTGCGCAATGCGGCGAATCCTGCAAAAGTACCGGGTGGGTCTTCAGGCGGTGCGGCAGTTTCGGTGCAAGCCGACACTTGTTGGGCATCTTTGGGGTCTGATACGGGCGGTTCGGTGCGACAACCTGCGGCATTTTGTGGGTTGGTGGGCTTAAAACCGAGTTATGGGCGCATTTCGCGGCATGGTTTATTGGCGTATGGGTCTTCATTTGACCAGATTGGCACGTTCACGCGAAGCGTCGAAGATGCGGCTTTATTGTTGGAAATCATGTCGGGTGCGGACGACTTTGATGGGACGGCGAGTCAATTGCCTGTACCAACCTATTTTGCGAATGTACAACAGGTTTCACCCGAAACGCATTCACAAAAATCAAAAATTGTTTATTTCAAACAAGCCGTTGATAATGATGGGATTGACCCGCAAATTCGAGAAAAAACCGTTCATTTCATCGAACAATTGAGGGAAAAAGGACATCTTGTAGAGGCAGTTGACTTTGAATATTTGGATTATATTATTCCTGCTTATTATGTATTAACTACTGCGGAAGCCTCTTCTAACCTTTCCCGATATGATGGCGTGCGTTATGGACATCGCGCTGCGGAGGCAAAAACGCTGGATGAAGTCTATAAAAAATCACGAACAGAAGGGTTTTCAGAAGAAGTGAAACGGCGGATTATGTTAGGCACTTTTGTATTAAGCTCAGGATATTACGATGCGTACTATACGAAGGCTCAACAAGTTAGGCGACTTATCACAGAACGGACGCGACAACTTTTAGCTGCTTATGATTTTATTTTAATGCCAACATCACCCGTTCCAGCATGGGATTTGGGTGCGAAAATAAACGACCCTGTTTCGATGTATTTGATGGATATTTTCACCGTTCAAGCAAACATGGTGGGGATACCAGCAATTTCCATGCCATTAGGAGAAGATAGTGCCGGTTGTGGGATTGGGATACAATTGATGGCAGATAAATTTAAAGAAAACGAACTTCTAAAATTTGCTCAAAGCATTAAAAAGTAAAATTTAATTTGGCTCATTTGAAGGTAGTAAAAAAGTGTAAAGTCACAATTTTTAGAAAATCAAGGAATGTTTGTAAATACATTGTTAATTTATTGCAACTGAAAAGTTAATAATTGCTGGTTTCATTGATTTTAAACGTTTTAAAAATAATTAAACGTTTCATATTTTCATAAACTACTGATAATCAATTGTTTATACTTTATATTTTAAATTTATTTTTTTTAAATTAATACATATTTTATATAGTGAACTGCAAGAATTTTAAAATAAAATGCTGAAAAGAAATTATTTTTGAAATTTAATTAAAAAAAGTAGTAGAAATATAAAATCTGTTTCTATCTTTGTATCGCCAAGAAAATTATGACCTTAATGCCAATGGCTTCCCCGACATCACTATAAAATCAGAATAATATTCTGGTAGTATTTTTGCGTTCCTTATACAACCCTGTATGTTTCGTTTTAAAGCAAATTAGAAAAAAAAATCAGTAGTAGCGTAGCAATTAGAGTCACTTACAAATATAGGAAGTACAAATTTAATTTTTTTTTTGAAAATCGGAAAAATAAGTTTATCTTTGTTGAACGAATCTTCGTTTAACAAAATCAACTTACAGCCCCGATGAATCTGCAACAAAATTTCATTACAGGACGCAATTTTTTAAAAAAATTAAAACAAACAGCATGAAAAGAAACTTGCTCGGTATCATGACAGTGTTCGCACTTGTCGGTTCGACCGCGTCAAGCGTCGCCCAAAGTATAGAGGAAGGGCTCAAGACTCTCCCGTGCATTGCACGGACGAGTGCAGACCCTGCCAGTATTGCGAAAAGAGTTTCTGTTTATCTGCGCGGTAAAAAGGAAACGGAGAGAATTATCGGTCGTTCAGCGATTTTTTTTCCAGTGATAGAGCAGTATTTGCGGGATTATAAGTTACCAGATGACTTGAAATATGTCACTGTGTTGGAAACCGAATTGAATAATGCAGATGTGTCGCACTCAGGCGCGTCAGGCGTTTGGCAGTTAATGCCCGATGTCAAGGAAGAATTTGGCTTGCGCGTGGACGGCGTAGTCGATGAACGCTATGATGTGTATAAAGCAACAGAGGCTGCCCTCAAAGATTTCAAGCGGATGTATAACGCTTTTAATGAATGGGAAATGGCACTTGCAGGTTACAATTGCGGCGTAGGCAAATTAGCAGGTGCCATTAAGAAGGCACGTAGTAAAGAATTTGATAAAGTGAAGGCATTTTTGCCCGAAGAAACGCAGAATTATATTCCAAAATTCATCGCGTTTACTTATTTGATGAAAAACTATAAGTCTCACGGTTTAAAACCTCGCCTACCGGAATTAGATTTACAACTCCTTGCTCGGACGAAAGTTACGAATTACATTTCTTTACAGACGGTTGCAGATGTAACAGGTCTGTCCCTTGAATCGGTCAAAACCTTAAACCCACATTTTGGCAATGGCTACATTCCTGATGACCCGAAAGGCAATAATGTAGTGTTACCGCGCCGTGTGTTGAATGCGTTTAGCGATTATATGTCGCATCCTGACGGTTCGACTTCTGCGGGTTTGAATTTTAGCCCGATTGTAATGAATGATATGCCCGGTTTGCATGATGACCCGAATTATATCAAAACAAGTTATACTGTGGCAGATGGAGAACATATCGAAATGTTAGCGGAAATTTTCAACTGTACGCCGTATAATATTCGGATGTGGAACAATATTGAGGAAGATTATGTCTTTATTGGGCAGGAATTGACCTTATATTTGCCGAAAGTGATTCCAAAACGAGTGTAATTTTTTCACTATACAAAAATAACTTCCAAAAAATACAATAGCATTTTTTTTAGGACAAAACGAAAAACTTTACAAGACTTTCTATGTAATTTTAAACTTACTCTTGGGAGAAACACGGCACACCCAACCAAAAAATAGGGGCAATCTTTGCAGATTGTCCCTTCGTTCTTTTAGACATTGTTTTAAAAATCAACTCATTATGTTTAATTTGAATACAATTTTACGCGCCTTAGCGTTTGGCGGAATCTTTATTGCGGGTATTGCGATTGCCAAAATGTGGTATGCGCCCACCGAAGTCAAACATGACCAAACTTCTACGGTGCTGCTCGAACACATCAAAACGGTTTCTAAATTGGTTACGGTGGAAGGGCAATTTGCTGAAGTGTTCAGTGAGACGGATACCAAACAATATTTGAAAGTATTTACTTCTACCAAGCGTATTATATTGCAAGTCAAGGCAAAAGTATTGGTAGGTTATGATTTGAGCAAGATGAAAGTGGAGGCGGATTCGACTGCAAAGACGATTCGGATTAGCAATGTGCCAGAACCGATGATTATTGCGATTGAACCCGATGTCAAATATTACGACATTGCACAAGGCGTTTTCAACAAATTTTCGCCTGAGGATTACAATGCTGTCCAACAAAAATCCATTGAATTGATTCGGCAACAAGCCCTAAAAAGCAATCTGATGAAGACCGCAAGAGAACAAGGTATTAAAAATATTGATGTTATCAAAGTGATGGCAGATGCTTTGGGTTGGAAATTGGAAGTAATGCCGACGGCTCCGCTACCAAAATAAACAATAAGGATGGTACAATTGGAACACGGAAACCTATCCAAAAGGTCGGCGAGGTTGATTATCCAAAAGGTCGGCGAGGTTGCAACCTCGCCGACCTTAATTCGATACTAATATATTGATTATCAATTACTTGCGTTTTGATAGTTTATTCTGAATCAACTACTTACTTAGGAAAAGTTCAAAGAAAAATCCGTGAAAATCCGCCCAATCCGTGTCATCCGTGTTCCAATTGTACCCGAATTTTACAATTTTTACTTTACTTTGACATCCATTTTCAGTCTTTCCTGCCGATTTGCCAAAGACCAAACGGTGTGAAATGCCAATTTTCCAATCCGCGCCATTTTTTCAAATAAGATTTTATCAGGGGTATCCGTCGAGCGATGATAATCGTCATGCGTTCCATTGAAATAAAAAACCGCAGGAATCCCTTTTTCGGCAAAATTGTAATGGTCAGACCGATAATAATACCGATTTGGGTCGGCAGGGTCATTATACGTGTAATCCAATTCCAATTTTTCATATTGCCGATTCACGGTTTGCACGACAGTATCCAATTCGGTACTCAATTTATCCGAACCAATGACGTAAATATAATTGGGATTTGCCTTATGTTTTTCATCACAACGCCCTACCATATCCACATTGACATTCGCAATCGTTTGATTTAAAGGGAATAATGGATATTGTACATAATAATTTGAACCCAATAAACCGCGTTCTTCGCCCGTCATCAGCAAACATAAAACGCTTCTTTTCGTGCCTTGACCCGCTTGTTGCGCCGTTTTCAAGGCTGCTGCAATCGCCATGACGGTCGAAGTACCAGAGGCATTATCATCCGCGCCGCGAAAAATCTCTTGTCCGCGTTTGCCCAAATGGTCATAATGGGCGGAAACAATCACCAATTCATTTTTCAAAATGGGGTCACTGCCTTCGATGTAGCCAATGACATTATTGCTAATCAATTGATTAAAATACTTTTTTTGTCTAATTTGTAACTTACAGTATAACAATCGACTACATGGTTTTCCTTGTGCAATTTTGCGGCGCGAGCGTTCAAATTTTTTAAGGCGTTGTCCAATAATGGCTTTGGCAATATCGGGCGATATATATAAATGATTTGCCAAATCTTTGGGCGATTTATCTGGTTCGCCCACCAAATGACGGCTCAATTGTGCGCGATTTAAACTCACATTTTTAGCCAAATCGGGGTCAATAATCAAAACAGCTTTCACGCCTTTTTGCCGCGCCACTTTCAGTTTTTTATAAACATCAGTTGTCCAATCCGAAACGGTGCGATTGCCTGTCAAAACCGATTGACTATCCGCCCGCATGGGTTCGCCTTTGTAAATCATAATCACTTGATTTTCAACGGATTCGCCGCGATAATCGCTGTATTTGGCATCGTCAATCCCGTAACCAAGAAACAAAATCCGATTGGTTTCCCAAAAAGGCATATCATTATTGTCTCCCGGCAGCGCGTAAAAATTGAAAATATGTCGCCATGCTTCGTCATTGACTTTCAAACCGATGTCATCCCAAGATTCATCCGTATAAACCATGCGTTGAAAATACGAATTTTTATCGCCTTTTTGCGGCAGCCCTAATTGTTTGAAATGTTCGGCGATGTAATGAGCTGCTTTTTCATTGCCCACTGTGCCTGTTTCCCTGCCTTCGAGCGAATCGGAGGTCAACACATAAAGATATTTTTTCAAATCACTCGCTTGAATTGTCGCCGCAAAAGGCACAGGATCCGTCTTTTGCAGTTGCGCTTTCAGCGAAATCGTTCCTAAAAGGAACATATACAACCATATTTGTTTCATTATAAAAACCAAATTCAATAGAATAACTTATAAAGACATCCTATATGTTAAAAAAATATCACAAAAATAATTCTTTTATCCGTAATTAACGTGTTCAATATTTTTAAAAAATTTAAATTCCAACATAAAAACCACCTTTTTGCGTTTAAATAGGCACACCATTTTTTGCAAATATGTATCGAAATTTATTATTCAACTTATTGATAATCAACAGTTCTATCTTTGCTCAATCCCAACAAACGGTTGAAAATCTGATTCCGAATCCGAGTTTTGAGCAATTTGATAAACATCCTTTGGGTTGGTTTTATAAAGGCGCGGATTTTGACCGCGTGATGTCGTATTGGAAATCGCCTACGGGTGCGTCTCCTGATGCGTATAGTCCGAAGGTGCGTGTGCCGCCCGATTGGTTGGAGCAGGGTTTTGGGCAGGCGCGTCCGCATACGGGGCAGGCGATGGCGGGCATCACGCTCTACGGCTGCGCTAATGGCAAGCCGCATTGTCGGGAATATGTGCAAATTCAATTGCGCGAACCGTTGGTGATTGGGCAATTGTATGAGTTGCGGCTCTGGGCAAAATCATTGGCGAGAGGGTTGCGTACCAATAATTTAGGTGCATTTTTCTCGGATGCCAAAATCGATGAACGGACGTTAACGGAAGTGCCTTTGGCTAAAATACCACAAATTAATTATACCGAAATCATTGATAATCAAGGAGAATGGACTGAATTAGTGGCTCAAATGAAAGCAACAACAACGGCTGAATATTTGACTTTGGGCAATTTTTTCTTGGACAGCGCAACTGCTAAACGCAATCCAAATCCTACTTTTGGGCAACCGTTGAATTTTGCCTATTATCATTTAGACGATGTATCTTTGCGAAAAGTCGAGCCGATTTTAAATGTCCCTGTGTTGCCTGATGATTGGTCGCGGATTCGATTGGAAAAAAATAAAATTATTTTGTTGAAAAACATTTACTTTGACACCGATAAGGCGGATTTGTTGCCGCGCTCGAATGTGGAATTAAACAAATTGTTGCAAATTATGGTGGATAATCCGACCTTGAAAATCGAAGTGCGCGGACATACGGACAATCAAGGTGGAGCTACGTATAATTTGCAATTGTCTAAAAAGCGGGCGCAACAAGTGGTTGATTTCCTAATAACGAGTGGTATTGCGCGGGAACGGATGCAATCCACAGGTTTTGGCGCAACGCAACCCTTGATTTCCAATGAGTTAGAATCGAATCGCCAATTAAATCGGCGCGTAGAATTTCAAATATTAGATTTTTGAATCAAGAATGTATGATTTTTAGGAATTAAGAATGTGTTACTTTGTGTTGGGTTTCTGGATACAATTGGAACACGGATGACGCGGATTGGGCGTATTTTCACGGATTTTTTTTGAAATACAGTGAAAAATTCAAGAAAAATCCGTGAAAATCCGCCCAATCCGCGTCATCCGCGTTCCCATTGTATCGCAAAACCACTCAACGCAAAGGATAGCGTATAAATGTGTCCTTCATTCCTGATTCAAAAAAGCAAGATACAACTAATCTTTAAAATAAAACAATTTATGTTATACCGTTTCCTTTTTCTGACCTTATGGATGATTTATTTTTCTGATTTGAAGGCGCAAAATGACCTCAAAATCGGCGAATGGCGTTCTTATTTGCCCTATCATTTTGCAATTGGAGTGGCGCAAAGCGAGCAAGAGACGTATTATAGTACGCCTTGGTCGCTCATGTCGTTGAATAAAAAAGAATTTTCGACGCAGTTTTTTGATAAATCCACTGGTTTGAGCGATGTTTCTCCGCAAATCATTCAATATGCCAAAAATGCGAATCGCCTTTTGATTGCTTACGCCAATAGCAATATTGACTTGATGCAGGCGGATGGAAGCGTTGAAAATTTGCCAGATATTAAAAATAATTCAAATATTATTGGGGATAAAGGCATCAAAAATATCGCTGTTTTTGGAACGGATGCGTATTTTTCGTGTGGATTTGGGTTGTCAAAAGTCGATTTGAAGCGAAAAGAGTTCGTTTTCACTACTTTTACAGGGGTGAAAGTCAATGCGACGGCAGTTTGGAATGGTGCATTGTACATGGCAACCGATAATGGCATTTACACGGTGGCGGATGATAATCGTTTAAATTTACCTGATTTCAAGGTTTGGACGAAATTGGATAATGCCAAAGGTTTCCCAAATCACTATCAATCGAAAGCGTTGACGGTTTTTAATAATCAATTATTGGCTGATGTGAATGATTCGCTGATGCAAATTTCGACCCGCCAAACGCCGACTCGTTTTTATGCAGGCAACGATTCGTTTCGGATTCAATACTTGACGAGTGAAGGTGCAAATCTATTGTTGGGTTTGTATCCGACAGGCGGTTATAATGGTAAGTTGTTGATTTTCAATAAGAATAATAGTTTAAAAACCATTCAAGCGTGTGTCAATCGCCCGCTTTATGCTGTTGAAGATGTGCAAGATAGGGTTTGGTTCGCAGATGAATATAATGGGATTCGCTTCACGAATGGCGGTGCGACAGGCTGTAATATATGGGAATTTAACTCGCCGATTGCGCCGCAATGCACTGATATTTCGATTAGTTCGGACGATAAAGTGTATATTCCACATGGCGGTTTGGTGGGTCCGAATCAAAATGCGTACAATCCAGAAGGTTTTGAAAGCCTGATAGATGGCAAATGGAAAGCATATAATGGTGGTACTTTTCCGATTTTGCAAGCCAAAGATGCTCATAAAGATTGTTTGCGGACGGCGGTGCATCCGCAATCGGGGAAATTATATGTTGGAACGTACTTTGGCGGGTTGATTGAGGTTGAAAAAGAACAAATTAAAAATGTTTTTAATGAAACTAATTCTACGATTCGGGGCGATGCCGGTTTTGCAGGTGCGAAACGGGTTGGCGGATTGGCTTTTGACAAAAATAATCACCTTTGGATTGCCAATACTGCCGCTTCCAATGCGATTGTGGTTTTGAAAAACGATGGACAATGGCGCACGATGCGCGAAGTGCCGTATCGACAATTGTTCAAAGTGGTGGTGGATAACAACAATTACAAATGGTTTATTGTCGCGGGCAGTGGCGGCGGAAATGGTGGACTTTTAGTATATGATGAGGGCAAAAGTGTGGATGATACAGGCGATGACCGCTTCCGATATTTAGATAACTCATTGTTACCCAAGGACTTCCAAAATGCACAAATCAATTGTGCCGCAGTGGATTTGGATGGGCGCGTATGGGTTGGCACGACTTCGGGCGTGACGTATTTTGAGTGTTCTGACCCCTTTAAAGATTGTGTGGGGCGCAAAGTCGTCTCTCGTTTGAATGGAATTGATGAATATTTGTTGCGCGAAAAGGATGTTCGAGCGATTGCGGTGGATGGTGCGAATCGCAAATGGTTTGGCACGACCAGTGGTATTTTTGTGCAATCCGCTTCTGGAAGTGACGCAGTTGCCAAATATAATACGGAAAACTCCCCACTTTTGAGCAATTTTATTACGAATATGGCGATTAATCCCAATTCTGGGATGGTTTATATTGCTACGGATAAAGGTTTTATGTCGTTGCGCGGCGAAGCGACAGGCGGCGGTTTGATTCATAAACCGACTGCAACCGTGTTTCCAAATCCAGTGCGCCCTGATTATGATGGCGCGATTGCCATCAATGGTTTGGCGCGAGACGCATATGTTAAAATTGCAGATGTAAATGGAACGGTGGTTTTTGAAACGCAGGCATTGGGTGGACAAGCCGTTTGGGATGGCAAAGGCGCGGATGGACAGCGCGTGACGACAGGCGTTTATTGGGTGCTATCTGCCAATCATAAAAATATAGAAGTGGCAGATGCAATTGTAGCTAAAATATTGGTAATCAAATGATTATGATTTTAAAACACATAAAACACATAAAACACATAGAACACATAGAACGCATAGGTTGCATAGAACACATAGGAAACATCGGGTATATAGAACGTATCAAGTAAATAAAAAACATCGGGTACCTATATTGCAATACAATTGGAGCGCGGATGACACAGGTTTTTTTGGAATTTTTCACGATTATTGTACTGAACTACTCCAAAAATTCGCACTCATCCGCCCAATCCGCGTCATCCGCGTTCCAATTGTATCCCAAAACCACCCCGAGACAAACAAATTTATAAAAAAATCCCTATGTGTTCTATGGCTTCCTATATGTTCTATGTGTTTTAAAAAGCTAAAAAAATCCAGTAAATCCACAAAATCCAACAAATCCAAGTTAAATTTTCCAAAAATCCGCTAAATTTGCAAAAAAATCCCTATGTGTTCTATGGCTTCCTATATGTTCTATGTGTTTTAAAAAGCTAAAAAAATCCAGTAAATCCACAAAATCCAACAAATCCAAGTTAAATTTTCCAAAAATCCGCTAAATTTGCAAACCAATCAGCAACACTAAACCTCATTCAGCTAAAAACCATTAAAAACCAACAATGGCAAAGAAAAATATTGCATTAGTAACGGGTGGCTATTCAAAAGAATCGGTCATTTCGATGCTCAGTTCCGAAATCGTTGAGCAACATTTGGACAAAAAATTATACCAAGTGTATAAAATTATCGTTACCCGCGACAGGTGGTATCATCCCACAGGCAAGGGCGGGCGCACGATTACGGTCAATCGACATGATTTTTCCTTGCGTTCCGAAGGCGAAACGGTGCGTTTTGATGCCGTTTTATTGATGATTCATGGTACGCCGGGGGAAGATGGGAAAATGCAAGGCTATTTTGATATGTTGGACATTCCTTATACGTCTTGCGATACACAGACTTCTGCCTTGACTTTCAACAAACGTTACACGGTCGCAACAGCTGCCTTTTCGGGGGTAAAAGTGGCAAAATCGCTCCATTTTTTCAAACAAGATACGATTCAAATCGATGAAATTTTGAAAAATTTGACTTTGCCCGTTTTCGTGAAACCCAATAATGGCGGTTCGAGTATCGGCATGAGCAAAGTCAACAAAAAAGAGGAATTGGCAACTGCCCTTGAAAAAGCCTTTCAAGAAGATGACCAAGTATTAGTAGAAGAATTTATACGGGGGCGCGAATTTACGATTGGCGTGATGCAAACGCGGGGCGAACTCATCGCGCTACCGATAACGGAGGTCAGTAGCAAAAAAGAATTTTTCGATTATGAAGCCAAATATACGGCTGGTTTGGCAACGGAAATCACGCCTGCGAAGATTGAACCTGCCAAAACGAAGGTGATTGAGGATTTGGCAAAACGAATTTACCAAATTTTTAACTGTCGGGGCGTTGTTCGCATTGATTTTATTTGGAATGAGGTCGATAATCAACCATATATGTTGGAAATCAATACGGTTCCGGGACAATCACAAAATAGCATCGTGCCGCAACAAGTGCGGGCATACGGCTGGACGATGAGCGATTTTTATACACGCTTGATAGAAGCCGTTGCTTCTTAGTTGGGTACGATTGGAACACGGATGACGCGGATTGTGCGGATTTTCACGGATTTTTTATAAAAATAGAAAATCAGTGAAAATCCGCACAATCCGCGTCATCCGCGTTCCAATTGTACCTACATTCTTTTTGTACGTTACATAACTTAATTTATATTAACTCATAAAATAATGAATACCAAAGATTTAACAAGTAAAGTTAAAAATTTCAATGCAGGAGGCTTTTTTGGCAACTTGTGGGAAAATATCAAACATGCCGCTATTGAAGTGTGGTATTTCTTTTCTTCTAAAATATTTTGGTCGAATTTCGGCAAAATGTTTGGGATTTTCATGGGCTGTATGGCTGTTTTATTTGGGTTGATGTACTTCTTTACGCAACATGGCAAGTCCAATAAAATTGCTAATTTGGTGGGCAAACACGTCACGACTGCCATGAAAGAGGCACGAGACGCAGGTTTTGACATCGTGGTAAGCGATTCGATTTACAAACCTGATGAAAAACAAAAAAATATTGTTTTAAAACAAATCCCCAAAGCAGGTTCCAATGTGAAGGATGGTCGAACCATTTATTTGACGATTTCGAGCGCGACTGGGATTATGCAAACCTTGTTGCCCCTCAAAAGTATTGATGATTATGATGCATATGCAGCCAATTTGGGTGCAAAAGGCATTAAATCCGAGATTGTTGAACGTTTTTTGGATTCAAAATTTGAAAATAATACCATTAAACAGATTTTGCACAATGGTCAAGATATTACAGAAAAAGTAAATGCAGGTGGGTTTCGCGTCTTACAAGGCACGACTTTACAATTTGTGGTTTATCAAAATGATTTGAATGCGGTCAATGAAGTGAACGTACCCGAAGTGGTTTGTAAACAATTTGGCGAAATTGAAGTCATGTTGCAAGCGGCGCAACTGACTTTGGGGACGATTACCAAAGATGCCTCTGTGAAAGATGAGCGTTCTGCGTTCATTACGAAGCAAGAACCCGCGATTGGCAGTGCGCCCCTGCCGAAAGGCACGCCTATCAATGTGGTGTTGACGCAAAATAGACCTTTATCTTGCCATTAGTCGTGCAGTTGA
>JAAFJT010000032.1 GCA_013298955.1 Chitinophagales bacterium | reverse complement strand
GCAATAAAATGCCTCAAATGTTTTTCTTTAACGCCCTTTGTCGTTCCCGATGCCGAAAGCATTGGATAAGGCAAGGGCTTTTTGGAAAACATATTCATACTTTGCACCAAGTCTTCCTCATTGAAACCGCTTGTGACAGGTAATTTTTCTTTGGGCGGGTTCGCTTGAAACGTCCAATCATTTTCGAGTCTTGTGGTGCTGATGAGCATGAAACCGATTTTTTCAGGCAAAGTCATTTGCCGAATCAAGTCCTGCACGCGGGTTTCGACAGGCAACCGCCAATCTTCATACAAGTCTAATTTCTGATTTTGATTCAAATCTTTAAACTGTAATCCATTGATAGTCAATAATTTGACTGAACGATAGCCTAATGTTGGTTGTGTTATCGGTGTTGCCACCCTTTTGGGCGTGTCGCAACTACACACACTTACAATACTCATGGATAAGAGCCATCGGATTGCTTTTGTTGAATTTTTCATAAATAAATTATTTTTATAAATTAAATTTACAAAGATAGTTATTTCATATCATAAGTAGTTGAACTTAATTAAATGCAAAATATGTGTCAAATTTAAAATTTGAAGTATGTTAATTTACTGATTTTCAATTAATTACATTTGAATAACTTTTTTTAGTTGAACTACTGATTGGAAGGATTTTCAATTTTAAAAAGGTTATAAATCCTTGTTCAAACGTTCAAAACAGTTCCGTTTTTCAAGCTATATTGGGTTGAACCCATTTATAGAAATGAGTATTTTTTGGTTTTACACTGTGCAAAACCAAAATGAACAATAAGCCAATAAATTAAACTGGTCTCCTAACAATAGGATATTATTTTTGTGAACACCTCTTGTGCGTCCTATGCCTACCTATGTAATTCTATGTGAACGATGTGTTTAAAAATTGTATCTTGAAACACAAAAATTGCGTATATTTGCCTCAAATGTAAGCAATCAGATAGTTGAAAAAAATATGAGTGCAAATAAAATACACCGCCAATCGCGGGAGACCGAGCAAAAAGCGTTGGAAATCAATTTAGATAATTCCATCTATGGCACATTTGCCGAAATTGGGGCAGGACAAGAAGTTGCCCGATACTTTTTCCAAGTGGGCGCGGCAGCAGGAACGATAGCCAAAACCATGTCGGCATATGATAAAGTTTATTCAGATGAAATCTACGGACCCGAACCGAATGGACGATACGTTTGCGAAAGCCGATTGTACAAAATGTTGACCCATGAGTACGATTTGATGGAAGCGCGACTACAAGATGAACGCCCGAATACCCATTTTTTCGTTTTCGCGGATACTGTAACCGCGATTAATTACACCAAAACTATCAAAGGAGAAGGTTGGTTAGGAGTTCGTTTTCAACTCAAACCGGGTGCAAAACCCAATGATTTGGTAATTCACGTCAAAATGTTGGACAATGACAACCGTTTACAACAGCAAGCCATTGGGATTTTGGGGGTGAATTTAATTTATGCGGTGTATCGATATGCACAAAATATAGATATTTTATTGCAATCGTTGATGGATAGTTTGCATGGGCGGATTAGCATTGATATGGTACGCGCTTCAGGACCCAATTTTGAAAAAATTGATAATCGATTGTTGTGTTTAATGTTGATTCGGTATAAATTGAGTGATGTGGCGATGTTTGGTCCCGATAAACGGAGTGTACATGGTTCCGAATTTTTATATAAAAAAAATGTCTTGGTGGTCAGGGGCAGTTTTCGCCCGTTGACGTTGGTAAATCAAGACATGATTCGGAAATCTTGGGAACAATTTCGACGCGATAATGCAGCAGAAACCAAAAAATGTACTTTATTGACTGAAATCACATTAGATAATTTAATATCCGAAGGTGAATTAGATGAACAGGATTTTCTTGACCGCGCTGATTTGCTTTGCGCCATGGGGCAAACTGTCATTATTTCCAATTGCGAACAACATCATAAATTAATTCGCTATTTGTCTGATTATAAAATCCAGAAATTGGGCTTAGTGATTGGCGTGCGCATTTTGTTAGATACCATTAATGATAAATATTATCAGAATTTGGATGGGAGTTTACTGTCTGCCTTTGGGGAATTGTTTACGCGGAATGTGGCGGTTTACGTGTATCCGACGTTGCAGGAAGGCAGTGAGGAAGTGATGAATGCCGCCAATTTGCCTGTGCCAGATGGCGTTAAATTCTTATATCAACACTTATTAAATTCAAAGCAAATCATTGATATTCAAGATTTTACACTTGAAAATTTGCATATTTACTCCAAAGAAGTGTTGCGTTTGATACGACATGATGAAGCGGGTTGGGATAAAATGGTGCCTGATAAAATCGCTCAATTGATTCGGGAAAAATACTTGTTTTCCTTTCCTGCACAACGGATGACGTTTGATTATTAAATTTTTAAATTAGGATGCTTAGGATTGAAGGGATAAAAAGGATGTTTTTAGTTAAAATTTGTGTTTGCAACCCCCAAACATCCTTGTAATCTTTTCAATTCTAAGCATCCTAATTCGATTGATTCCTCTAAAAATGAATCTTTTCGTAAATATCGCGCAAAAAAATGGATAAATCAAGTGACCTCTGCTTTAAAATGTCTTTTCCATCATTAAAAATCCCAACTATACAGTTAGATACCAGAGCCATTTGTAAAATGCTTTGAAGCAATTTTTCTGGTTTTTGCGATGAAATCAGATTTATCTTTTGGATATGAAGACGCACTTAGAGAGGAGTATTACGCTGAGTCAAAAAATGATTTTTTTTAATATTTGATTGAGTTTCATCGAAAAAAGCCTATTAGGACTTACGTAAAGTCCCATTTAATTTTTGTAAAAAAGAGATACTTCATATGCCATAAAATAATAGCTTTGTCCATTCCTTTACTTATTAAAAACAAATCGCTATCCTAAAAATGTTTAGAAAAACAAATGTTTTATTTTTTAGCATTGTAATATGCTTATCCATAGTGAATTGCAAAGACGATTCGCCCAAACGCAACGGAGGCAAAACGCCTACAACACCATCCGCCACTTCCAAACCAGCAGATAATCCTGCTGCGTCATTGCCTAATGCACCACTCGAAAAATCGAATCCCAATGTGCCACCTGCATCGCCGCGGGTCGGCGCACGTGCGTCTGCGCCAACCAAAATCGCCGATAAACCCGATTATGACATCCAACAATGGTCGGAAATCGTGCGTTTAGATTCGACGGTTTTGATTGACATCAAATATGCAACGGATAGTAATTTTGTCAAACAAAAAATGTATGATTGTGGGCGTTGTTTTTTGCGCCCAGAGGCGGCAACAGCGATTGCGAAAGCGCATAAAATGTTGAAAGACAAAGGTTTCGGTGGTTTGAAAATGTTTGATTGTTATCGTCCGCGCCCTTTTCAACAGCGACTTTGGGATAAAGTGCCTGATGATAGGTTCGTTACGCCGCCTCAAAAAGGGTCGCAACACAGTCGCGGTGCGGCGGTTGATTTGACGATTGTGGATAAAAATGGGCAAGAATTGGACATGGGTACGCCTTATGATTTTTTTGGAAAAGAAGGTTTTCCCGATTATAAACCAACGACCAAAGCAGAACAGGCGCATTGGACGCAATTTAAAGTGCGTGAAAATCGGGATTTATTGAAAAATACAATGGATTCGGTGGGTTTCAAGCCGATTCGGACTGAATGGTGGCATTTTGATTGGCGACATAAAAAACCAACTGATGTTTTATCCGATTGGGTTTGGAAATGCACCGAGTAATGTCAAATTCGATGCTCAACTTTCGCAAAGTGTTTTTTTTACAAAATTTGTTTTAAAAATAAAATGGAGTTTTTCAAAAAGGAAAAATTGAAAATTTTTCCTTTTTGAAAAACTCCATTTTGATATTTTTAAAACAAATTTTGTAAAAAAAACACTTTGCGAAAGTTCTTATAAATTAAAAATTAGGGTGTGGAATGCCGGGTTAAACGAATCCCAAAAATCCACATTTAACCTTTTCGAGCGATTTTCACCATAAAATACGTTTCAAAAAAAACGAAACAAAAGTATTCTATCATAAAAGGCACGATGAAATATTTAGATTGTGGCTGCATTTTTTTCCAAAAAACAATCACTAAAATCATCGAAATGATTAACTTAGATACCGTAAAAAACATACTTAAATGACTGAAAATAAAGGGATTAGGGCTTTCCACCGCTTTCACACCTGTATGATACATCACGATGCTCAGTGGCACATAGAACCATAATGCCCACCAAATAAATTGTTGTTCATTCGGCGGAAGGGCGGCGCGCATGCCTGCGTAATGCGCTATCAAAGTAGCGATGATTGCCGTAAAGCCTAAAAGTGTGTAGAAACGAAATATATTCACAAATTTTTATATGTAGATTGAAATGTTTAATCTGTTTTCGTCACCGCGCGATACACCATATATAAACTCCCGAAAATCGACGATAATGCGCCAATAATCGAACAATACGGTTTCGTATTGCCCATTCGAGCATCTAAACAATGTCCCGCATACGTCCCAAGCCCAATCATAATCGCCATACGGAAACCGACATCCGCCATCCCTACGAGATTGGTTGCTTTGGGCGGCGTTTTGGGTGATTTTTGATTATCCATTAGGTCCTTTTTTGCCATTTGTTGTTGGCAATAGTTGAATAGGTTTTGTAATATCAATCGCTTCAATGGCTTCGTCCATGTGGCAAGTGACGTTGAAAATGGCTCCCGGTTGAACCAATAACTTTGCTGTGCGCACCGACCCGACCACTTCTGCGGTCTCTTTGACGCTTAACAATTCATTTACATAGAGTTTGCCTGTAAATTTGCCTTCAATCACGGCATTGACACAACGCACTTCGCCTTCAATCAATCCCGAAGGACCAATAATGACTTTCGCGGCGCATACTAAAATGCCTTTGATGATGCCATCGACTCGAATATCGTTTTCTGCCGCCACCGTGCCTTCCACGAGCGTCCCTTTGACCAAACTATTCAAGGCATTGGGGTCGCTGCCTGCAAAAGTAGGTTTGTTGACCGCGACATTTGATTTTTCTTCAGGCGTACTTTTTTTGCTTCCGAACATTGAAAGGAGTATTTTTTTTAGAAAATTCATTGGCGACCCATGAATGGGCATTAAAAGGATTCAGCAAATATAGATGATTATTTCAAATTGATATAATTTTATTTAAATAATATCTTGCCAAACTGTCCGAAACACAAATATAGTTATGTTTTTTGCATTCTTTCCTAATTTTTGGATTGTTTTTTGGCAAAGTAAATGTTTAAACATGGATTTTTTGGGATTAGATGGGTTCATTAGATTTTTTAAAATCCAATGAATCCATCTAATCCCAAAAATTCACATTTAAATAGCTGTTTTTTGATTACAAATTTTAAAAAATAGTATCCTTATTTTTTTGAAATCTATCTCTTTCAAAATCAATTATATCACTTTTTTGATTACAAAAAAACCTTAAAAAACTTTAAAAAAGTTTTGTTAGAATCAAAAAAGTGATTATCTTTGCGATACAAACGGTTAAAAAACAAAAAGCAACGACCTAAACCACCAAAATCTATGTAAGGCGATTCCAAATTGAACCCTTTGGCGCGTCTATAAACCTCTAAATGGCAACGATGAAATCAGTACAAAAAATATCGCTTTGGATGAGCGAAGGGACTGCGGATAAAGTCTATGAAGTGGAACTTTTTGAAACAGGCAATGGCAAATTTGTAGTCAATTTCCGTTACGGGCGGCGCGGCAATGCGCTCCGCGATGGCACAAAAACGCCTTTGCCCACAGACCGTCCTGCGGCAGACGCGATTTACAACAAATTGGTGGCTTCTAAGAAAAAAGAAGGTTATGCAGAAGTCGGCGGCATTGTGGATGAGCCTACGGAAGCCCTCAAAGAGACCACAATCCTTGCGCCAAATAGCAAGCCAACATTGGAGGAGTACGTATTGACGCGGCTGAAAGGCATGCTCCGTGCTGATTACAAAGACTCAGACAAGGAAAAATGGACTTTTTCGCGCATTGTTTGGCGCGTTGGTGAATTGCGGATTCGGGCGGCTGTTCCGACCTTGATTTCTGTTTTGACCAAAGGTGATAAATTACAACAATATATAAATTGTTGGGCATTAGGTAGATGTGGCGATTCGATAGCGGCTCCCTATCTGAAAACCCTTTCCAAAGCGGCGGCTTCTTCAGATGCAACAAAACGAATTGCTTTTTTAGCTTATATGACTGTTGGTAAAGGCGATGATAAAATTGAAGCGTTGCAAACCTTGCGCAAGCATTTACCGCGTGATGTGGATGCGGCATTAGCGTCGAATGCGCAAGATTTTAAAACATTTTTATTGAAAAGTACGCATCCGCCTGAGATTTTATATCCATTATATTTGTTATCTGAATTTGTACCTGCCTTGAAATTGGGTTTGATGGCGGCATTAGAGACGATTCCGTTCACTGGTTCGGGGCATTTTCGGGCAGTTCGACACATTTTCAAAGCAGCAGAATTTAAAGATGATGCTGAAATGTTGGGTTTTCTAACTTTTCGTTTTGAAATGACTCGCCATAGTTTCACCAAAGGGCGATATGGAGATGCTTGGATTTATGATGGAAAAAACAGCATTCGGACGAGTGAAATGTTGAAAAAACCTAATTCGACGATTGCTTATTCGGATGATACTCGAGCCTATTTTTTGCGGAGAGCTTGGCGAACTTTTCAACAATTGGCAGAAAACCATGATACGACTCCGTATGCGGAGGCGGCAACTGCCTATTTATCCCATTTTACGGATGCCCACCAAACGCCAAGTCGTGAAACGTCGCAAACAACGACTCGTTACACGCATGACCAAGTGAATAATAGTTGGAATGCGGTGCATACGACGAAAACGGCTGCTTATAAAGAAAATTCAAATTATTTAATTTTAAATCATGTAATACATGGTGGGTCTGATAATTATGAATTAAATGGACAATATACGGCTTGGAAATTGAAAAAAGGTAAGGTGGCAAACGCGCCAACAGTGCGCGAAGAAGCCTATCCTGCGATTTGGGATAAACACCCCCATTTGTTGATACAATTGTTGTGCAAAAGTCGTTTTGCGTTGGTACATCAATTTGGAATCCGCATTTTGCGGGCGAATGCGGATGTTTTAAAATATTTAACTTTTAAACAATTAGTTGATTTATTTGCGATTCCTTACCCAGAAACGTTGTCTTGGTGCATGGAAATCGCGCAAAAATGGTATGACCCTGCCAAACCAAATCTTGATTTAGTCGCTGCGTTGTTGAATGCCGCTTTGCCTGAAGCGCGGCAATTAGCACAGCATTGGATGGAGGCAAATCCCAAATTTTATTTGGCGCAACCAAGTATCCTTGCAACAGCCGTTCTTTCGCCTTATCACGAGACGCGGGAGTGGATAACTGGTTTTTTGCAAGCCAATCCGTCATCAGACGCTATCACCAAATTAGTGATAGGCAACTGTGTGGTGAAACTTTTGAGTTTGGAAAACAATGAGGCAAATGATAAATATGTCCGAAAAGTATCTTTTGCGTTTAAAACCCTTTTTGCATTGCCTTTGAAGGATTTAGAAATGAGCGTTATTATCAATATGTTGAAACATTCATTGAGTTCGATGCAAGTTTTAGGTGCAGAGATATTGGCAAATCACAACACGCCTGCGGAAAAATTACCTGATGGTATCATCGGGGCGATGATAAGTTCAGATGTGCCTGCGGTGCGTAGTTCGGGCGTTACCTTGTTTGGAAAATTGCCAACAAGCGTTTTATTGAAAAGTACAGAGACGTTGAAAGCGTTTTGTTTATCGGTGCATCCAGAGATTCGGGCAAATATTCGTCCGACAATTACGCGTTTGACAGAAGAAAATGCTGTATTTGGTCGTCAATGGGTGGATGAAATGCTTGGTTTTTTCAGAATACAGGAATCCTCAGAAGGGCTGCACGAAGATTTATTATTGTTATTCAAAGAATCGCTATCGGAACATTTGGGGCATTTGGATACAGGAACGATGTTGCGTTACATTGATTCGAGCAAAACGGTACGGCAAGCGTTTGGACAATTGTTATTAGAAAAAGTTGTACAACATACTGCATTGACTATGAGACAGATAGTGCGTTTAGGGAATCACGATTTGGTAGCCGTGCGCAAGACGATTCAAAAAATATATGAACAAAATCCTACACGCATTCAGTACGAATCGGCTGAATCGTTGCGGATTTTGGACGCGAAACACGATGATATACGAGCATGGTCTTTTGAATATTTTAGAAATACGTTTACAGAACGCGAGTGGACTCCCGAAAATTTGGTTTTTGTTTGCGACAGCACACGCCCTGATGTTCAAAATTTTGGGAAAGAAATGATTGCGAAATTTTTCAAAACGGAAGAAGGCGAGCGATATTTATTGCAATTGAGTCAACATCCGTCTCAAAATTTACAACAATTTGCAACCAATTATTTGGAATCTTATGCCGCAGGACAACCTGAAACGATTTTCAAATTAGAACAATATTTTATAACGGTTTTATCACAAGTGAATCGTTCTGGAGTTGCCAAATTGCGCGTTTTCCAATTTTTGGAAACGGAAGCGATGAAAGATGAATCGGTTGCCCGCATGATTGCACAAATTATGAGTCGTCAATCCGTCACTTTGGCAGTCGCGGATAAAGCAGCAACGTTAAAAGTAATGTTAGCGATTCGGAAAAAATACCCGCAGATTCCAATGGCGATGCAATCGCAAACATTAACACATAGGGCACATAGGATGACATAGGACACATAGGACACATAGGAAAGCAGCAACGTTAAAAGTAATGTTAGCGATTCGGAAAAAATACCCGCAGATTCCAATGGCGATGCAATCGCAAACATTAACACATAGGGCACATAGGATGACATAGGACACATAGGACACATAGGACACAGAGGAGCATTCGTTTGAAATGCGAACTATTTACTATGTGTTCTATGTCCCCTATGTGACCTATGTGTTTCAAAAAGGCACATAGGAGCATTCGTTTGAAATGCAAACTATTTAAGGAATGCCCCTATGTGTTCTATGTCCCCTATGTGACCTATGTGTTTCAAAAAGGCACAGAGGAGCATTCGTTTGAAATGCGAACTATTTAAGGAATGCCCCTATGTGTTCTATGTCCCCTATGTGACCTATGTGTTTCAAAATCAAATAATTAAAAATTATGCTTTTCAATTATAAATATCATGGCAATTCGGGAGTCGTGACAGGTGCGAAAGGAACTGATATGTCTTTTGCTCCTGATACGTTGCGCTCGCCGACCTATTTTATCGGGACTTTGGCAAAAAATATCGCTTTTCGAGAAGCGATGTCCGCGTTACATCAGGTGGTGGTTTCCGATATGCGTTTCAAACCGCAGGATAAATCGACTTACAAGGAGTGGGCGGCGCAAAATGAACTCAAATTGTTGGGTGAATTGGCGATTGTTGAAAATACGGAGCGCGTGAAAAATGAAATTCGCCGCATCAGTGAGGAATTGGAAGCGGTGCGCAAGGAGAAATCCAAAGTGATGCAGCCTTTTTACGAGGCGCGTGGAAAATATTTCAACTATTTGTATGAAAAAGAGCGCGACACTTGGTTCGTCCTCGACCCTGTGATAACGGTGCATCCTGACGAAATCTTTTTTGAATGTTTCAGTCAAGATGAGTCGAGTTATGGAAGATTGGGATGCAGCTATGAAGTTTTTAAAAATATCAATGAATTTGAATGTGGCACAACAAATATTGATTATTCTGCTGCATTATACAATGAATTTCAAAAGATTAGAGATTATAAAGAAACTGTATTCAAAGTAGAACCAAGTGGTTTTCAAGTGGATACGACCAATGAAGATTCGTTTACCGAAGTCAAAATTGATTTGCCTGATTCTTGGGTGCGCGGTTTTTTGCAAGTTTCGGCAGCGATGACGATTCAAGGGCATACTTTTGATTTGCATCCGATGGATGTTCACAACATTTTGTATCATTTGAAACGCAAAAAAGAAATATTAGGTCCGCGCTCTTTGCGTTTTCGACTCACGCCGGGCGAACCGATTTCGGTGTTGGTAGAGCCATTTGGCATCCTTGTGACGTGTCCGCGGTCGATTTACAACGGAAAGACGGCGGGTGAAGTACGGATTTGGGGTCGCCGCCGCTTGTTGATTTTGGAAAGATTGCTGCCTGTGACCCAAAAAATCACGGTGCATTTATTGGGAAATGGGTTGCCGTCCTTTTTTATAGCGGATTTGGGATATATGAATTTTACACTTGGATTGTCAGGTTGGACTTCAAATGATTGGTCGAAAGCGGGCAATTTTGATTTGATGGCTCCGCGTGCAGAAGTCGATAATCATACGAAACAATTGGTTTTCAATCAGTTAAAGAAATCATGGTTTGGTACGGCGGATGAATTGGCAGCGCAATTAAAGTTGCCGCGCAAAATCGTGGAAGGTGCATTGGCTGCTTGGACGCAAGCGGGGCGCGTGATGTATGATTTGAATAAAAAAGTTTATCGCGTCCGAGAATTGAGTCGTGAACCATTGCCGATGGAACAATTGCGTTTTGATAATCCGCGTGAAGCTGCGGCAACGCAACTTGCAGATTCTAAACAAGTTACAGTTAAAGCAGAATTATCATCTGATAATTTATTGAAATTAACGGGAACCGTCAAACAAGGTTCGACTTATGCACCCGAATTGTGGATTGATGGGGACGAGCGTTTGAAAAATGCAACGTGTAGTTGTCATTTTTACCGACAGAACAAATTGTTCAAAGGTCCGTGCGAACACATTTTGGCAATGCGCATGGCGTATAATAAAACAACTGGTTTGAATAAAATATTGAATATCAATTAGTTGCATCCTTTTTAGCGAGTGAATGTTTTCAAACCATTCACTCGCTAAAATAAATATTTTTTGTTTGTTTTTGATTAAAAAACAAAACAAAAATCTAATTCAACCGTTTCAAAATAAAGATACTATATTTTTTTGATTTTGATTTTTAAATATTTGATTTTCAACATATTATAAATTAAAAAATAATTACAATAATTGAAAATAATTGGCTAAAAATTTGGAAAGTTGAACTAAAATGTTGTATCTTTGTATCAGAATTTAAAGCAAAAACATCGGTTAAAGAATCGTCGTTTTCAAAATCTTGCAAACTGAGCCGTGTTTCGCGGCTCCTGCGAATTGCTTTTTCACGCATCACGAGCCTGTTCTTCACTATTAGCGGTAACCCCCTTAGTAGTGGGAATGCGGTTCAATTTCGTGAAATCTTTCCCACTACTAAGGGGGTTACCGCCTCGAGTTGAACATTCCCGTAAGGAGAATGTACGAAGATAACGCGATTTTTTGCTGCTGTTTTTGTTTTAAATACTGTTTTTTTAGTCTAAATTTATTTTAAATAAATTGATAATTAAACAAGAAGTTGTTTTTAGGATTCATTTTAAAACGTAAATAAAGTTCGTTTTTTCAAAATCTTGCAAACTGAGCCGTGTTTCGCGGCTCCTGCGAATTGCTTTTTCATGCGTCACGAGCCTGTTCTTCACTATTAGCGGCACATGTACCACCTGCGGACATGCAGTTCTAATTCGTGAATTCTTATCCGCAGGTGGTACATGTGCCGCTTCGAGTTGAACATTCCCGTAAGGAGGATGTACGAAGATAAAACGACAACTTTTTTAGGTTTTTTATTTTGAATTGCTAAATAATTGATTATCAATGTTATAAGTTATAAAGGAAAATTGTTTTTTCAAAATCTTGCAAACTGAGCCGTGTTTCGCGGCTCCTGCAAATTGCTTTTTCATGCGTCACGAGCCTGTTCTTCACTATTAGCGGTAACACTACTAATAGTCGGAATGCGGTGCTAATTCGGGAATTCTTTCCGACTATTAGTAGTGTTACCGCCTCGAGTTGAACATTCCCGTCAGGAGAATGTACGAAGATAAAACAATTTTCCTATTATAATTTTTATTTAAAACAATTTCAAGTCTGTAAAATACACTTCGGTTGGATTGGTTTTTTGCATTTAAAACAATTAAAATATCATTCGCAAAATATCCAAATTCCATATAATATGTCTCAGCCTCTTACCCGTCAAGAACTCTATGACCGTGTGCGTGTCGAAGGAAAAGATCAATTCGTTTTAGCAGAAATGAAACGACTTGGTTTTTGGGAGGAAACCAAAGCAGAGCCGTCTTTGGCAGAAGCGGTACTCCTTCAAGAGGGCGCATTGCAATCGCAACTCCATAAATTGTATCAGGAAAAGCATCGACTCCAAGATAAAGAGGCGTTGCTTAAAGACATTCGCAAGCAGCGCATGGAGGAATCGCGTCGAAAACGACAAGAAACCAAGTTGCGCAAAATCCAAGACCGCAAAATTGCAGCAGAAAATTGGGTAAAACGCAAGGAAAAAGAAATTTTATATCTTGGCGAAGGCGTTTCTTTCGCACTCAGTCAACAAATATCGGATGTTGAAAAGTTAAAATTGGCGGAATTGCCCATTTTGACCGATGCTGAATCTATTGCTGCGGCGTTTAAAATCGCTGTTTCTGAAATTCGATTTTTGGCATTTGCTCGGGATGTTTCCAAAGTCAATCATTACAAACGATTTACGATTCCTAAAAAAACGGGCGGTGAACGCACGATTTCCGCGCCCATGCCGCGTTTGAAATACGTACAATCCGAAATTTTAATACGTATCTTGCAGAAAGTCAAGGTACACGAAGCGGCACATGGTTTTGTGTCGCAAAAATCTATTGTTTCTAATGCGCTTCCGCACCTACAATCGGAAGTAGTGATTAACATGGATTTGAAAGATTTTTTTCCAACGATTACCTACGATAGGGTGAAAGGGGTGTTTCGGAGTTTGGGCTATTCGCAACAAGTGGCGACAATTTTAGCCTTGATTTGTTCGGAACAAACCGTTGAAATGGTGGAATTGGATGGCGAATCGTGGTTTGTCGCAGATGGAGAACGCCGTTTGCCACAAGGTGCGCCGACAAGTCCGATGATTACAAACATTTTGTGTCGGCATTTGGATAAACGATTGGCTGGTTTGGCAAACAAATTAGGATTTCGATACACGCGTTATGCAGATGATTTGACCTTTTCCGCAACCCACGAAGGCGCGAAAAATGTAAACTTATTGTTGAAAACGGTTCGTGAAATTGTCACTTCGGAAGGTTTGGTGATTCATCCCGACAAGACGAAAGTGATGCGCAAAGGTTCTCGACAAGAGGTTACGGGCATTACGGTGAATCAAAAACCAACCGTTTGTTCTAAGAGATTGAAACAATTTAGGGCTTTTTTGCACCAAATTGAAAAAGATAAGTCGATTCAAGGCAAAAAATGGGGTCAATGTGGTGATTGTTTGGAATCGGCGTTAGGCTTTGCGCGGTATGTGAAAATGGTTCAACCCGAAAAAGGAGCTGAATTGTTGAAAAAAACAAAAGAAGTAATTGCAATAATTCAGCCAAATTATAAACCGCAAAGACGGCTTTTTACACCTAAAAAATTGCCTGCTACACCTGAAACCATTCAAATCGTGGATGCGCCGAAGAAAAAAAGCTGGCAGTTTTGGAAGTAATCATATAGGTTCGTTTTTAATAATAAAAATGGCTTGTTTATCTTTTTAGAAGTCGTGAGTGTGGCAAGTTGCAACTTGCCACACTTTTCTTCTATTTCGCGTTTCCATTGAAAATCAATATTAGAGTAGAAAGTGAAGTGGAAAGCGCGGCAAGTTGGAACTTTTTGATGACGATATTTAAAAACAGTGCAACGTTTCGCAACAAATTTCGTAAATTTGAAAAATTTACGAAATTTTAGGTGCAAATCCTATTTTGAGGACTTGATTTGCGCCACAAATTTCGTAAATTTGAAAGATTTACGAAATTTTAGGTGCAAATCCTATTTTGAGGACTTGATTTGCGCAACAAATTTCGTAAATTTGAAAAATTTACGAAATTTTAGGTGCAAATCCTATTTTTGGTCTGTTCTATTTTAAAAACTCAATTCTTGTAGAACGATTTTACTATCCACTTTTTTAAAGCCTAACAATTCTTTTGCATTTTGCATGGCTGCTGGAGTCGGCGGATTTTGGCTCAACATCGTTGCAACTGCCCGAATTCGTTCCTCTTTCGTCAACAAACGCACATGCGTAACGGTGCGTTCTGGCAGATTTTTTTTATAAACAAAATAATGAGCATCTGCTTTTGCCGCCACTTGTGGCGAATGAGTTATCGCAACTACTTGATGTTCAGTCGCTAACACTTGCAAAATAGTACCCATTTTTAAAGCAACATCGCCCGATACGCCCGAATCAATTTCATCAAAAATCAATGTCGGCAAAGGAATCGCCGCCGCAACCAACGATTTCGTACACAACGTCAATCGACTCAATTCGCCTCCGGAAGCCACTTCTCGAATCGGTTGGAAACGAGAACCTTTATTCGCCGAAAATAAAAATTCGATATGGTCCGAACCTGTGGTTGTAAAATCTTGATTTTCAATTAATTGTATTTTTAAGCGGGCATGTTCCATACTCAATTGATGCAACATATTGTGAATTTTTTGCTCAAAAGTTGGAATCGTAGCTTGTCGGCGTTGCGATAATTCACTGGCTTTTAATTTCAAATCTTTGGCTTGTTCGACCAAAATGGCTTCTAACAAGATAATTTCATCCTTCAAATCACTGAATGAAGTCAATTGTTGACGCAACGCTTGTTCGATTTCCAACAATTGTTCCACTGAATGCACATGATGTTTTTTTTGCAATCGATAAATAATATCCAATCGCGCCTGCATTTCAGCAATGCGTTCTGCATCATATTCCGTAGATTCTGCAATTGTTTCGCATTCATCTCCAACATCTTGTATCTCATAAGTCAATCCTTCCAAGCGTTGATGCAATTCCGCAATCGCATTTCCATATTTTTTAACACTCGCCAAACCATGCAAAACAGTTTGCAATTGCCCGACAAGGCTATTTTCCACTTCATTCAAGGCTTGAAATGCCGCGCCCAAAGTCCGTTTAATGGTTTCAGAATGATTCAATTGCGTCATTTCCGTTTCCAACCGTTCTTGTTCGCCTTCGAGTAATTCCGCTTTATCAAATTCTATCAATTGAAAATTGATAAAATCCATTTCCCGTGCTGAATTTTCACTTTTTTTGACGATTTGCGCTAATTGACGCTTATTTTCTTGAAACTTTTTGTATAAATGTTGATATTCCCATAGCGATTTTTTATTATCCGCCAGTGCATCCACCATCCGAATTTGAAACGAAACTTCGTGCATATCCAGCGTGTCAAATTGCTGATGCAAATCCACCAATGCACCCGTAAATTGACGTAATGTATTGAGATTCACGGGGGTATCATTGATAAAAGTTCTTGATTTACCTGCGGGTGTGAGTTCACGGCGCACCACCGATTCCGTTTCATAATCAATTTCGTGCGTTTCAAAAAACGATTTTAAATCATATTTTGCAATATTGAAATAGCCTTCGATGATACATTTTTCATTTTGTCTATACAAAACTTTTGCATCCGCCCGATTGCCGAGAATCATGCCCAATGCACCCAATAAAATGGATTTACCAGCCCCAGTTTCCCCAGTGATAATGGTTAATTTGTTGGAAAAATCCATTTCCAAGTGTTCAATGATGGCGTAGTTTCGGATGGAAAGCCTTTGAATCATTGCTGATTACGATTTAAATTATTTTAAAATAAAAAATAAAAAATTTGCTTTTGGAAAGCAAATTTACAAATAATTTGGGAATGGCAGCCTTTTGTAAAACATTTTTTTTGTAAATATTTGTTTTTGAAACAATATTCGTTCCTTTGATGTGGCTTTATTCATTCCAAATGCTTTCTACTCAAAGGGTTTTGCAAAATAAAAAAGGTGCGTCGCACCACAACATTTGTAGAAAAACGATGGACAATCCGATTGGAAGGTGCGTCGCACCACAACATTGGTAGAAACGGTTTGGATGTTACGGTGCGACGCACCTAAAACGCGGGTTTCAATTCCATTTTTCTACAAATGTTGCGGTGCAATGCACCTTTTTTTATGCTGTGGGTAGTGGATAGAGTTGCAACCTCGCCGACCTTGATTCGATACGAATTACTTGATTATCAATGATTTATATTTTGATAGTTTATTTTGATTCAACTATCTAATTCAAATTTTTTACAGATATTTCATATACGTTTGCAAGTCTTTATCGCCGCGCCCCGACAAATTAATCACCACAATATCTGATTTTTTAAAACTCATTTTTTCCAAAACGGCAATCGCATGTGCCGATTCCAATGCAGGAATAATGCCTTCAATCCGAGCCAACAACGTTGCACCTATTAAAGATTCTTCATCTGTAATACTCATTGGAATAGCACGGTTTGTGCGAATTAAATGTGCATGTAAAGGGCCAATTCCGGGATAATCCAAGCCTGCGGAAATGCTATGTGGCTCTACAATCTGTCCATCTGCGGTCTGCATCAACAACGTTTTGCTGCCATGAATCACGCCCGGAGTTCCCAAAACACTCGTTGCCGCCGATTTTCCAGAGTGTATCCCTTCCCCTGCTGCCTCTACCGCGACCAATTTCACGTCCAAATTATCTAAATAATGGTAAAACGCGCCCGCCGCATTCGACCCGCCGCCCACACAGGCAATGATATAATCGGGATTCGGATTTCCATATTTTTGTTTCAATTGTTTTTGCATTTCCTCCGAAATCACAGATTGAAAACGCGCCACCATATCGGGATACGGATGCGGACCGACCACCGAACCAATGATGTAATGCGTGTCTTCGGGGTTGCTAATCCAGTCCCGAATCGCCTCATTCGTCGCATCTTTCAGCGTCCTGCTCCCACTTAATGCAGGAATTACCTTCGCACCCAACATTTTCATCCGCGCCACATTCGGAGCTTGCCGTTCCATATCGACTTCGCCCATATAAACGATACACTCCATGCCCATCAAGGCACACACCGTTGCTGTCGCAACACCGTGTTGTCCTGCGCCTGTTTCCGCAATAATACGCGGTTTTTTAAGTCGTTTAGCCAATAAAATTTGTCCAATCGTATTGTTGATTTTATGCGCGCCTGTATGACACAAATCCTCTCTTTTCAACAAAATGTTGGTATTGTATTTTTTAGAAAGGCGTTCTGCCAAATACAAAGGAGTCGGGCGACCGACATAATCACGCAACAACGATTTAAATGCTCGTTGAAAATCAACGCTTTTGGTGATTTTTAGGTAATTTTTGCGCAACGTTTCTACGTTATGATGCAACATTTCGGGGATAAACGCACCGCCAAAATTGCCATAATAGCCTTCATCAGAAACTTGATAAGAAACATTTTGTTTTTGTTTCGGCGCGGGTTCAATCATTAATTCGGTCATTTTTTTTAATTTTTGATATGAATGCTGATAATAATGCGACATCTTTCAAGGCAGGTCGAATTTCAAATTTTGAATTTAAATCAATCGCATATAATTGTTTTAAATTTAAATTTTGAATGGTGTCCACATCGCTTGACTGAATGCCACCTGCCAGAAAAAAGGGTTTTTCTAAATGATATTGTTTTAAAAGATTCCAATCAAATTGTAATCCCGAACCGCCATGTTGAGGCGTTTTAGTATCAAATAAAAAATAATTTGTAATCTCTTTAAAATCATTGAGTTGATTGAAATCAAACGTTTCACCAACGGAAAAAACTTTGATAATAGGCATTGCTGCATACCCATTTTTTGACAAAAATTGTTTTAAATCCTGAATCGCTTGCGGCGTTTCGGTATGCAATTGGAGCATTTTCAAATCAAAATCAATGATTTTATTTAAAATAAAATCAAAAGAAGCATTTACAAAAACGCCCACTTTGAGGATATTCGTTTGAGTTGCCTTGAAATCGGTTGCGTAACGGGGCGATTTTTCATAAAAAATAAAACCCATATAATCAATCGGCAAAGCACTCACGGCGACAATATTTGCCGATTCGCGCATCCCGCAAACTTTGATTTTTAAAGACATATTTGATTTAATTTGCGGGATGGTTTGAAGTAGGATTTTTAGGATGATTTGGATTCTGCCAAGATTGATTTTTGCGATTTCTATCCTAAAAATTAATCTTGACAGAGTCCAAATCATCCTAAAAATCCTACTTCAAACCATCCCGCGCTTAACTAAATTTTTTGAATAAACTGTTTCAACGTTTCCGCAGGATGTTCCGTTTTCATAAACGCTTCACCAATTAAAAAACCTTTGAATCCGTAATTGCTTAATAATGAAATACTTTCGGCATTAGAAATGCCACTTTCGGCAATTTTAACAAATTGATTGGGAATTTGCGCACTCAAATCAATACTTGTTTGCAAACTCACTTTAAAGGTTTTTAAATTGCGATTATTGACCCCGATGCAATCTATCGCATCACAAATTTTTTCTAATTGTTCTTCTGAATGCACTTCCATCAACACTTCTAAACCGAGATTTTTAGCGGTTTCTGCCAAATTTTTCACTGTTTTTTTGTCCAAACATTCGGCGATGAGCAAGATGACATCCGCACCCGCGCTTTTGGCTTGAAACAATTGATATTCATCCACAATGAAATCTTTCCGCAAAATCGGAATCGAAACGGACTGCCGCACTTTGCGCAAATCGCTTAAAGTGCCGCCGAAAAAAGGTTCATCCGTCAGAATCGAAAGTGCCGCCGCACCTGCCGCCGCGTAACCTGTGGTGATGTCCGTCACATTTGCACCTTCTTTAATCCAACCGAGCGAGGGCGATTTGCGTTTAAATTCGGCAATAATCCCTGTGGCATTGTTTTTCAATGCCCGTTTGAACGAATAACCTGCTTCTTTGAAATAAGGGCTTTTCGTCATATCATTTGTTGAAATCAACTTTTTTTGTTGTTCAATTTCTGCTCGTTTTGATAAGATGATTTTATCTAAAATATTCATTTTTAATAATTTAAATAATAATAATTAATTTACTATCAATTTCTACTTTGGGAAGTGCGATACAATTGGAACACGGATGACGCGGATTGGGCGGATTCTCACAGATTTTTTTATTTGAGAAAGTGCGATACAATTGGAACACGGATGACGCGGATTGGGCGGATTCTCACGGATTTTTTTATTTGAGAAAGTGTGATACAATTGGAACACGGATGACGCGGATTGGGCGGATTCTCACGGATTTTTTTATTTTTATACAAAATTTTATTTTTAGAATTTATTTAGAATTTAATTTTTTAAAACAAAAAAATCCGTGAGAATCCGCCCAATCCGCGTCATCCGCGTTCCAATTGTATCGCACTTTTCCAAAGTAGAAATTGCTATTAATTCAAAAATTGTTTGAATTGTTGCAACGCTTTTTTGCTAATTAAGGATTCCTCCGCTTCCGCAATACAATCTTGCAAACTTTTTTCGGGATGAATGCAATGAATCGCTACACCCGCATTTACCGCAACCGTATCGTTTTGCGCCTTTGTACCAATCCCTGTCAAAATCCGAACAAAAATATCGGCGGCTTCCTCTACCGTGTCCCCGCCAAACAAATCTATCGGTTGTAACAAGGCTTTTCCGAGCGTTTCAGGTGCGATAATTTGTTCTTTTTCATTCATTTTTAATTTGAAATCGCCTGTCAATGAAATTTCATCATAACCATCTAAAGCATATACAATGGCATATTTTTTATGGGTTTCTTGAAATATATATTGGTAAAGTCGCGCTAATTCCAAATTAAATACGCCTGTCATTTGATATTTGGGCTGTGCAGGATTGACTAACGGACCCAACATATTAAAAAAAGTTTTGATACCTAATTGTTTCCGAATCGGACCCACCGTTTTCAACGCAGGATGAAATAACGGTGCATGCAAATAACAAATATTGGCTTTTTCCAATTTTCTTTCCAAAATTGTTTGGTCATTGGTGAATTTAGCTCCTAAAAATTGGAGTACATCCGACGAGCCACACGCCGATGAAACGCTCGAATTGCCATGTTTCGTCACTTTATAGCCCGCGCCCGCCAATACAAATGCTGATAAAGTGGAAATATTAAACGTATTTTTGCCGTCACCACCCGTTCCACACACGTCAATCGTATCTTGATTATCAAAATGAATCGGAATGCAAAGTTCCAATAACGCAGCTCGAAAACCTTGCATTTCCTCCACACTCACACTGCGCATGAGGTAAACGGTGATAAATGCAGCGATTTGAGCCTCATTATATTGGTTTTGAGCCATATTTATAAGAATGCGTTTTGCCTCCTGCTTTGTCAATCGTTTATGCTCAAATAATTTTTCTAATATAATTTTCATCTGTTGAATCTTTTTTATTTGTTTTTAAATAATCGGACTAATCGAATCCCTGTTCTTCGGTCTTGTAAAACTTCTTGTTTATGCACAATGTGCAAACCAAACATCGTTCTGACTTTGAAAACGGCATCTTTGGGTTGTTTCGTCACGGCTTCCGCAAAATCTTGAACCATTGCATTTGGCTCAAACCAACCTAATTCCCCCCCTTTATTCTTATTCGTTTGGTCATTGCTATGCTTTGCTGCCAACATTTCAAACGATTTTCCTGCTTTAATTTCGCCAATTAACTTATCTGCAAAATTATCTTGGGCTGTCATAGGCACTTCACTCATTTGCAATAAAATATGGCGTGCTTTCAACTGCTTCGTTTCATACGTCCCTACCACTCGAACCAATTGATAACCGCCCTTCGACTCCGCAAACGGACCGACAACTGCCCCTTTTTGTGCCGAAAAAGCAGCACTATCTTCCTTGCTCGCCAAGCCATCTCGGTCTGGAAAAAGGTCAATTTCGCCATCATAGCCCCTTTCCGAATTTTTAGCAATAAACGCCGCATAATCATCTGCTTGTTCAAACTTGCGCTTGAGGTTTTCCGCATCGTTATTGGGAGTCCCTTTTTGAGTCGTCTTACAAGCCATGAGCAAACTGATTAAAATCGCTGCCCAATAGAATTGATTGTTTTTCAACATATTATGTTTGATATATAAAAATAATTAAAAAAATTAAAACATATATTCAATCGCTTGACCCACCTTATTTTGTTGGTTAAGCGGGCGCAAAAAATTCTTTAATATTTGTTTTCCATAATCCGTCATCACCGATTCGGGATGAAATTGAACCCCATGTACATCATACGTATGATGACTCATTGCCATAATTACGCCTTTGTCATCCTGCGCAGTCACTTTCAGCTCTTTTGGAAAACCTTCTGTCGAAATTGCCCAAGAATGATACCGTCCTACGACTAATTCCACCGGCACCTTTTCAAACAAAATATTGTTTTCATCAATCACTTGAATCGGCGAAGCAATTCCATGATATACGTTTTTTAAATTATATAATTTACCGCCAAAGGCTTCCCCAATCGCTTGATGTCCGAGACAAACGCCCAAAATCCGTTTGGTCGGCGCGTATTGTTGAATCAATTGAGGCATAATCCCCGCATCCGCAGGTAAGCCCGGACCGGGCGACAAAACAATGGTATCAAATGACGCAACTGCTTGTAAATCAATCTTATCATTGCGCACTACACTCGGCATTTCGCCCGTTAATTCGGTAATATATTGCACCAAATTATAGGTGAATGAATCATAATTATCTAAAACTAATATTTTCATCGTTTTTATTTAATTGGTTGATAATCAAATGAATGTGGTTTTATTATAATTTTTGCGCTTCTAATAACGCTCGCTTCAAGGCACCTAATTTATTATTCACTTCTTGCAATTCGTCTTCTTCTTTGCTTGCCGCAACAACGCCCGCGCCTGCTTGATAATGCAACAAATTGTTGTGACTCAAAAAAGAACGAATCACAATCGCTTGATTCATTTCACCCTTAAAACCCACATAACCAATCGCGCCGCCGTAAAAATGTCGATTTTCGGGTTCGTAAGCATCAATCAACTGCATCGCTTTGTATTTGGGCGCACCCGACAGCGTTCCCGCAGGAAACGTATCTGCAAAAATATCAGATGAAGTCGCATTCGGCAACATTTGACCTTCCACTTTGCTCACCAAATGAATGACATGACTAAAGTATTGTATCTCTTTTAACTCCTTGACTTTCACCAACTTACAGTGTTTACTAAGGTCATTTCGAGCCAAATCTACCAACATAATATGCTCCGCAACTTCTTTTGGGTCGGTTCGCAATTCCCGCGCTTTTTGCGCGTCCGCTTCATCGTCCCCTGTGCGCCGATACGTTCCCGCAATCGGGTTGACGCTCGCTTTGCCATTTTCAATCACCAATTGCGCTTCAGGCGATGAACCGAAAATTTTGTAAGAACCATAATCAAAATAAAACAAATATGGAGAAGGATTAATCGTGCGGAGGGTGCGATAGACGTTCAAATCATCGCCCGAAAAGGCTTGCGTGTAGCGACGCGATAAAACAATTTGAAATACGTCCCCAATTTGACAGTGGTGTTTGCCCAAACTCACTAATGCTTTATAGGCTTCATCCGTCATATTTGCCCGTTCTTGACCCACTAATTTGAAATTAAACGTTCCAGAAGGTTGTCCTTTGATAATGGATTCTAAACTTTCTAAATGACTCTTTCCACCTGTTGGAATATTTTCTAAAATCGTCATTTCATCTTTAAAATGGTCAAAACCAATGATATACCGATATAAAGAATAGTGCATTTGTGGCAAATCCGTTTTGAGTTTAGCCGCATCAAAATCTAAGGTATCAAAATATTGAACCGCGTCATAAGCCGTATGACCAAAAAAACCATTCAAAATCCCAGCAGGCGTTTTCACTTCAAACTGCTCTTTGAATTGCGTGAATAATGTTGAAACCGTTTGTTTGTTTTGGAGGGGTGTAATCGTTTTAGAACCATCGGGAAAACGCAATTCAACCTGCCCATTTTGAACTAAAAATTTGGCAATCGGCTCGACTCCGATGAAAGAACGACAATTTTCCAAACTCCGAAAATCAGTACTTTCCAACAAAACCGTTTCTGAAAATCGGTCTCGCAACTTCAAATACGTCCCAACAGGGGTGAAAACATCCGCCAAATAGCGTTTTACAACCGTTTTTAAAACAATTTTTGGATTGATTGCAATCATCTTTTTTGATTTTATGGTAAAATGGTGAAAATAGAAAAACGGCTTGTCGGGAGATACCGCCAAGCCGTTTTAAATATGCTGATAACATACAATCTAAACAGACGTTGGAACTTACCCGACTACCGCGTGTAAGATTTGCCACCATCCGAAATTTGTATGCTGATATTTCATTTATTGCTAAATCTTTTTTAGAATTTTTTAGATGGCTCAAAGGTAAAGTGATTTTCATTACAAAATCAACTCCATTTGCACTTTTTTCAAGATTCTAATCACATTTTTTATAAAAAATCTGTATATTATTGATTTTAAATGCTTTATGTTTTCACAAACAAGCAAAAAAGCTATTGTTTTTTGGTAGATTTAACGGATTTAAAAAAGCAAAAATGCATTTTAGAGTTCAAGTAAGATTTTACCATTTTCACAATATTAGACTAACCGCGAATCATAGCATCCAGCACCCAACCCTAAAATACTTTTTCATCCTGATTAATGCCTTTTTTTGAGGATTAAACTATCGGGATGATTGCGTGCTTTTAAAGTATCCATCACACTTTTTGCCCAATGAACAACTAATATTTTTTGAGCAGGACTCAAAACCGCCTCTTTATGGATAAGCGTGTAAGACGATAAAGGCATTTCATTATGCTCAATTTGCTCAATCACCTCTTCCATTTTGTGGTTTTGCCAACGTGCAGACCGTTTTGCGAAATCATCAAAATTAATTTCGTGTTTCGCTTCGTCAATGTGGTGCGCCAACCAAGAAGCCACAGGTTGCACGTTATTGTACCAAGGGTAGGCTGTTTTATTACTATGACAGTCGTAACAAGCCATTTTCAAAATCGTTTGTACGGAATCCGGCACCGAAAAGGCTTTTGAAATCGCTTGGGAAGTGTCGCCTGAAAGGTTGCGTTCAGGGCGATAGAATTGAGCTAATAGAAAAACTCCAAGTAAGAGGTAGAATACTTTTTTCATTGAAAAATACATATTATTTGATTATAAAATAATTTGCTCAAATATAGTGCAAATTGGAACGCGAATGACGCGGGTAAGGCAGATTTTCGCGGATTTTTTTTAATGATATTCAAAAAGTGAATATCATTAAAAAAAAATCCGCGAAAATCTGCCTTACCCGCGTCATCTGCATTCCAATTATACTGCATTGTATTATCCTAAATCATTCTATTTCAATAGCTTACGCGCTTTTTCAATATTTTCATTCGGAGAGGCAAAGACCCCTTCTGATTCTAAATCTTTCAAATTTTCCAGAAAAACATCTTTATACAATTTCCCTTTTTCATCTTTTTTGTTGCGAAGCGATTTATAAATTTTTTCTGCTTCTGCATAATTGCCTTGCAAAAGCATGGCATGTGCCAAATTAGTTGTCATCCATTTCGGTTTTTCATCTAATTGTAAGGCTTTTCGGGTTGCACTTTCGGCTTCTGAGAAATTTTTAGCAAAAAGTTGACACACCCCCAACAAACCATAGATTTGCGCATATTGCTGCACATAGAGATTGCCCTGCGTACTGCCCTCTTTTTGATACAATTTGTCGCAAAATACAACCGCTTTTTGCAACGGGACGACTTTGTCCGCATTGCGCACCTCATTATCTGCCATTTCCAAATACACATTTGCCAAATCTTTCCACGTATCGCGGAGTGCTAACTCGCCCATGCGTGAGGTATCTTTTTCACGCACCCTCAACACGATAACATACATCGAATCCGCTTTCGCAAAAGCCCGTTGCGCCTTGTAAAGCCTTGCCAAATCCTGTTGCACCATCGTCACACTCGACTTATAAGCCAGTGGCATTATTTTCGCCCTCTGCTGAAAAAGTGTCAAAGCCACATTTAAAGCTGTATCCGACTTAACATAATTTTTATGATTCAAATGTAATAAGCCTATAACATGATGAATACCAGCTATTTTAGGTATATGAACACTATCTTTAAAAAATTTATAGGTATTTAAAGCCACTTGATAAAAAGAATCTGCTATTACAAATGCCTTTTTTTGTGCATAAAAATTACCCATATCCGTGTGCGCATCCGCCAAAGCCGCTAATTGAGTTGGGTTACCCACTGCCATACTTTTGCGCAAATCCAACGTTTGAATATATAACGTCTCCGATTTTTCAAAATCTTGTTTGAATGCAAAAAGGCTTGCCATTTGACTCATAGAAGCCGCATAAGCTGTTTTATAAGCATATGGATTGGTCTCTGCCAATTTTTTGCGGATTTCAAAAGATTCTGTAATGGCTTTGGTAGCTTTTACGGTATCTTTTTGGGATAAATAAATCGTACCCAGCCTTGAAACCAAATTGGCAATATCCGATGGATAGGTATAAGGATTCGCTTCCGACAACTTACGATACGCTGCCAAAACCGACTCATAATACGGCTCTGCCTTCACATAATCTTTTTTATCAAAATATAAATCAGATAATTGATATTGTGTGCGGACAACTTCGGTATAATACGTCGTCGAATTGGCTGCATACAATCTTTTATAAATATCTAAGGCTTTGATATAAGCCACTTCGGACTGTTCGTATTCATATTTTGATTTATACAAAAAAGCTAAATTCGCTTGTGTAGCAGCAATGTTAGGGTCATAGGCAGCAGGGGTTCCATTGCCTGTGTAAAGCGATTGCCGCACCTGCAAGGCATCCTTAAACGATACTTCTGCTTTTAAAAAATCATTTTTCGCTTTATAAAACTCCCCTAATTGCCCTTGTGTGGCAGCCAAGTCATTTTTATACTGAGGGTCTTCCTCTGCCAACATTTTCGTAATCGCCAGAGCTTCCATATACACGACTTCTGCTTCTGGATATTGGCTTTGTTCGAGATAGATAGAACCTAAATTGACTTTCGTTCTCGCAATGTCTGGTTGTATAGCGCGCTTATTTTTAATATCTAATTCCGATAATTTTTGATATACTTTCAAGGCTTCTGTAAAAGCAGCTTCTGATTTTTGATAGTCAGCAGTACCTGCATATAATGCTCCCATCTTATTCAAAGTGGATGCAACATCCGACAAGTAAGCCTGCGGTTGTGTTTCAGATAACCGCTTTTGCACCATTAAAGCTTCTTTATAGGTTTTTTCTGACTTACTAAAATCATTTTGCTCGGCATTCAAACTGCCTAAATTTTGATAAATCAACGCTGCAACGCCTTCATACTCATTAGGATTTGCATAAGCTAAATTTTGATAGAGTTCCAATGCTTGCAAATAATAAGTTTCTGCTTGTGCGGGATTGTTTTTAGCCTGTTGCACTTTTGCCCAACTCGTCAACAAAGATGCCCAATTCGCGCGATAATGAATGGAATCCGCATCCAAAAGCCGTTTCAATCCTTCTGCGGCTGCACTACATGCCGAATCAGCAGTTCTAAAAAAAGTTTTGGTAATGGCAATTTGTGCTAATTTGGTTTGAATTTCATACAAAAAAGGCTCAAATTGTTGGGGCGATTTTTTGACCAATTGCGCATAACTTTTGTACGATTCCGTGTACAGGGAGTCTGCAAAACTCAACTGCCCTCTTTTTTTATGAAAATGAGCATTTTTCAATTGTAAATCCGCTAAGTCAGGCAAATATTTTACATTTTTAGCAACCTGTTTTTCGAGTTGCGTTAAGGCTTCTGCGTAACAAGAATCTGCTTTTTCAAACTTTTTTTGGTTGCCAAAAAAAGTTGCTTGCTCTGCGGTTTGCAAAGCCAAATAAGGTTGAAAAGTAACTGTATCGATTTTTAACAAATCTATATAAACCTTTTTAGCCGCAGCTAAGGCGATTTGCGCTTGGGTCGTATCCGGTTTTTGAATCAAAACACTATATAACTTATTCAAATAGAATGCTTTATACGGATTGGCTTTGGACAATTGTACCGCATGATTGTAAAAAACAGCCGATTTTTCCCAACGTTGTTGGTATTCTAAAAAAGTAGCCCATTCAGCCATCGTTTCGCGCTCAAAACCGTCAATTTGTGACAACCGTTCATAAATACTTTCTGCTTGCGCAAACAACTGTTTCAAACTCAATGCCCGCGCTAAAAACAACATTTGCGTTATTTTTTCTTGTTTGAAAAGGGACACGGCATCCTGTTTTCCCAATAAAGTAGCGGGCGGCGATTGCCATTGCCGATATAAATCATCATACTTCCAAATCGCACAAACGGAGTCTAACGCACCTGCTCCAAAAAGTTTTAGCACTTCTTGCGTTTCGGGAGAGACCCTATCAGGGTTGAAACGGGCTAATTTGTTGGCAATCACCTGCGCTTGTTGTAAGGCAGCCGTGTAATCGTTGGCAGCAAGCGCATGTACGCGCCGATATTCGAGGTGCGGCGTGCCGAGACTGGCATATTTTCGGTGTAATTCTGCTAATTGTCTTTTATAATTTTCGCCCACTTGTACTTTAAAAACGCCGAAATATTGGTCTATTTCTTTTAAAATCTCTCCTTCAGGGCGGAAAGCAAAGGGCGTATTCAATACGACATGTGGAATTTCAGGCAATTTCAGGCTTATCGGATGGTCAAAATCAGGCTCAAAACCTACTTTTGTCATCGTCAATCGAACTTCACTTCCGACAGGAAGACTATCAAATTTTAAAACAAAATTGCCTTCTGCATCGCTTAAAGTATCTTTCGCACCTACTGCGGATATTTTAACCACCGATAAAGGTCGTTTATTCGATTGAAATAAAAAAATTGTCCCTTTCAAGGTAACTTGAGCAGTAACGGATTGAAGTGCGACAAAGCTACACAAACAACCCAAGAAATAGTTTTTAAAAGTCATTGTTCCGTGCTGTTTTTTAGTACATTCTTTAAAAAAAAACAATTGATTATCAATATTTTACATTTTTTTTAAAAAAGTAATAGCACCAATAGCGGGTATCGCAATTGACGCAATCACATTTTCAAAACTAAAAATTATCGATTCCTTTGTGAGTTTTCAAAAAAAATAGGCTATACTGTTTATTCATAGATAGCTTTGAGTTGGTTTATAACAATATCATTACAATTTTTAATAATAAATTGATTGAATACCAAGCGCAAAGATATGTTTTCTGTATTTAAAAAACACATGTTTTAAATACATTTTAATTTTAAATATTTGTTTTATAATTATAAAACTTTCGGTAAGTTTGCAAAAGATATGCCGTTTTTGAGCAAGCTGGTTTTTTAAACGGTTGTGACATAGAAAAAACAAAGGTGTATTTTTGGATGGGTTGGATTATCTGGATTTTTGACACCATTCAGATAATCCAACCCATCCCAAAAATACACGTTTAAGGATTCGGACTTAATTTGGCAAGCAATACAGTTGGCTCTTTGGGTTTGACCACATTGACCTCATGGGTTGCAGCCGTGATATTTTCCAGCCGTTCCACCAAATCATTGGACAATTTTTTAAATTTGACGACATCTTCGGGCGAAAAAGTAGAACTTTTAGGCAATTTCTCCCGCAAATGATCGACTTGTTGTCCATTTTTCCAAAATCGGAAACAAACATGCGGGCCTGTTGACAAACCTGTGGAACCCACATAACCAATAATTTGCCCTTGACTCACTTTTGCCCCTGCTTTAATCCCAGTAGCAAAACGACTCATATGTAAATACTGGGTTTCATACGGACTTTGGTGTTTCAACTTGACATAATTGCCATTCCCGCTTTTGTACCGCGCTTCTTCCACTACTCCATCTGCCACCGACAAAATCGGCGTACCATGAGAAGCCGCATAATCCGTCCCAAAATGCGGTCGGCGATAGTGCAAAATCGGGTGAAACCGATGCAAATTGTACCGAGATGTGATGCGTGTATATTTCAAAGGAGATTTTAAAAAACCTTCTTTCATGGGCAAACCATCTTTTGAAAAATAGCCTTTTTCGCCCGCACCTTCATAGTAAAAGGCAAAAACAGGCTTATTTTCGCTTTTTTCTTGGATACAAACGGCTTTCAACGCCTTCACACCCACAGAACGTCCTTCACAAACCTCCTCATCATATATCAATTTATACGTATCTCCATCTTCAAATTTGCGCAAATCAAATTTATATTTGAGTGCGTCTTCCACTTTGTCCGCCAATTGATAGGTCATCCCATTTTTCACCATCGTTTCCCAAAGGGAATTTTTGACGGTTCCCAAAACTTCTTTTTCGACGATTTCGATGGTGCGTTTGACTTCTTTAACCGTTTGATTTTTTAAATCAAACAAAATATAGCTTTTTAAATCAGGTTCAAACACAAAATAATCTGCCCCTTCCGACTCGTTTCGAGTGAGCAAGGTATATAGACAATTATTTTGCATTTTATCAAAATCGTAATAAGATTGAGCTATTTTAGCCAAATCTGCTGCTTTTTCGGGCGAAATGCGTCCTTTTTCGCTCAAAAGGCGTTGAAAAACATCGGTTGAAACCACTTTCGCCTCTGCGACGGTAAACGTATCGAAAGCAAAACCATACTTTATCGTCGGCGTAGCCACCGAAAAAGCTCCTAAAACAGGTTTTTCTACGGCAAACTGCTCGCTTAACCAATTCGGATAAGGCAGTTGTTTGGGCAGATGATCATAGCCGAATAAAATTAGGCTTGAAAAAACCGCGCTGCCCCCTGCTGTTTTGATAAGCCCGCGCCTATGTTGTTTTAAGAAATGTAAGATTTTGCTTCCATAGCGTCTCGCGCTTCGGTGTAAAAGATTGACATCTTTCATGAATGAATCGCTTTTTTTGATTAAAAAATGGTGTGTCCTTCTATATAGGTCGTGTCGTTCGGATGCGATTGAGCAGTGCGGGGGCTTTTCTCAAACGATTCAAATCGAAAATAGCAATAATCGGTCAATTTCGGCGCAAAAATAACGACTTCATAGAGAAGGTTCGCTTGATTGCTTGTTTTAAATATGTTAATTATTGTTAAACTTTTCAAAATCACAACGATAATGCATGAAGCCAGAAAAATTTTTGCGCCCTCTACCTCTATTCTGAGGCGAGCTATTTCCCTAATTAGGGTTTCAATAGGAAGATTCGATTGGGATAAGGTGGGCATCCACAGGCTTCGGTTTGGAAGCGACGCTTGTGAATGTCATGTTGCTACTCGTTTTTTTGAAAAAGGGGTCCGTTTTTAACACGGACCCAAATTTCGATTTTTCGGATTGCTGATTCCTAAATTGTGTAAAAAGAAATGTTGAGTTTTTTTTCTCGTTTTGTTGCTACGGAAATTTTGTTTTAATCTATCAAAAGCGCATTTGACTGCGTGTGAAAAATTCAATTAAAGAATATGTTTTTGGTTGGATTATAATTATTTATAAATTACAAAAAAGCAGTTAGGCGGCATTTTGGCAAAATTTCTTTGCTGTTCAATGCTACACGATGTTCTTGATGATGTTACCTCAATGCCGCCCAAGCGCAAACCAAAACCTTATTAAACCCCATCCTATGTAAATAGGCTCTTTCAGCAAGGGCAATTTTATGCCCGAAACTGTTTATATTTTATTGTAAATTCAATTTTTATTCATTGCATAATGTTGTTATTCATGGGTGGCATTTGCTTAAAAAAGTCCTTCTATATTTTGTAAATCGCTTGTTATTAACAATCTTTATGATTCAACTTGTTAATTAAAATTAAGGTTCACAATGAATTGTTAACAACTGTTAACAACAATTAAATTTTGATATTTTAATTGTTATCCACATTTTTAATCTTGATTGCTACCACAAAAGTAATTTAATTTTTTAAAATGTGCATACATCAACATATCTATTTTTATCTATTTGACATTTCGTTAACAAAAAAGTCACGCAGTTAGAAGAACCTACCTGCACATTTTTTTTTGACAGATGTGTATTGATTGGGAAAATCAAAGGTTTGATAAAAATAAATAATTTAGACAAAAAGCGACCAAGATGATGATTTTTTTGAAACTTGCGTCAAGTTTCAAACTTAACGCAAGTTGTGAACGAATTTATTTTCAACTCATTTAGGAAAGATAAGTAGTTGAAGAATCGACAAAAAAAGGATGCTAACTAAAAATTTGATTTTTAAGGTATTATAACGTTTGGAGGGTTTGAAACCCTCCAAACGTTGTTGTCGATAACCACTTATATTATTTTTAGAGGGTTCAAAAAACAACCTCTTTGTCAGAATTGTGTCATTTTTTAAGTTGTACACAATTTTTCAACCTAAAATGGAGTCAATAACGCCGACAACTCATTAAGCAACACGGTCAAAGGATAGATACGTTAAATATTTCATAAAGGATTATACGATTGGTCTCTTTTGCCGTCTCAATAATTATTCGCTTGAAAAGCAATTAATTTATCTTATTTTTACAAAAAATTGTTATTTTATGAAAAATGTAATTTTAGCGTTTTCCGCTATGTTGGCTTTCTCTACGGCTTCTTTCGCACAAGGTGCTGCTACAGAACAAGCTCCTCCCGTACCTAAAGAAATGAAAACCGCACCGGGAAAAGGACAAAAACATGAAAAAGGGCATACAAAAGGCGAAAAAGGCAAAGGTGCAGGCACGAATTTAGGTTTGTCGGCGGAGCAAGAACCTGCTTTCAGAGCAGTTAATAAAGCACATCAAGAGGCTGTAAGAGCCGTTCAAATGGACAAAGCCCTTGCAAGCGATGCAAAAACTAGCAAAATTGCTGAATTGAAAGCAAAATATGAAGCGGATGTCAAAGGCGTAATGACAGAAGAACAGTACACGGGGTGGTTGGCAAAACGCGCCAAACGCGATGAGCCTAAATCGAATAAAGGTATGAAAGGTGGCAAAGCAAAAGCAGATAAAAATGCTCAACCCGATGCTGGACAACCGAAATAAGTGGAACGTTTCATTTTAAGCATCCGTTATACAATAAAGTTTGGAGCGTTTTGCAACGCTCCAAACTTTCTGTTTTATAAAGCTTTTTTGGAATTTCAAAAGTTATATTTTATTGAAAATCAATATTTTAAGTTTATATTTAGGATGGATTTATGTATGTGTACAGGCGGAGATTGTCCGCAGCGGCAACAATGTCTTCGATTTACAGGTGAGATTTTAGGCAGACAAGATTTTTTTGGAATGCCTCCTTATCTTCAAAGTTCAAAGCAATGTCCTTATTTTTTGAGGGATAAGTCAACGCAAGAAGCGATTCGGCAAAAAGCCTATCTGCTTTGGCAACAAGCTGGTTGCCCTAATGGAAATGATTTATTGTATTGGCTTCAAGCGGAAGGATTGATAAATGCGTTCCCAGAACAGTAGAAAGTGTAAATTTGCATTGTAGAATCAAAAGTAAGTTCTGCGTGGCGGCTAAAACACAAATGAAAAGAGAGGCGTATTTTCCACTTTTTTATACAAAATTGTTTTATTGTAATCGTTATTTGATTACTTTTGCAATATGTTATACAGCAGGAACGGAGTACGCCGAAAATAATTTTCTCTTGCCTGTTGACCAAACTTTATTAACCGCCCTTTTACATTCTTTGACTATTGGTTATGATACATAAGCAATTGGTTTACAGCATATTAACTTGCTGTATGGTGTTTTGTACCACCGCGCAAGCACCTGCACAAATTAAAAAAGGCTTTGAAGCCCTCAAAAAACGTTCCTTCGTTGACGCTAAAATCGCGTTTGAAAAAGATTTAACGCACCCGAATTTCAATGGTTTTGCGCGCTATGGGCTTGCCATGATTTTGATGCAAGGCAAAAATGCTAAAAATGTGGATTCTCTGATGGTAGCGGACGAATTATTGCAAGTTTTAGAACAACAAGGCTGGGGGTCTAATGAAAATGAAGCCGATTTGCGCAAGCAATTTGGCATTACGCGCAAATCCACGACATTAAAACGGGCAGCAATTGTGGAAAAATTGGTTGCTCAAATGACCGAAAATGATAATTTGACGATTTATGATTATTTAAATGATAATTATCGTAATTGGTTGAAAATCAATATAGAATCTTTCAGAGAAATTCGTCAAGACATTGTGCAACGCTTATTCAAAACGGCTCCCAATTATCAAATTTTAACGGATGTTTATAAACGGCATCAAGACGTATTGCGCGTCAACAATTTGATTTTTGATGACCTTTTTGAAAAAAAAATATTAAATATTTTCCTACAAGAGCGCGGTCTAAAAAATTTACATCAATTTGCCAAAGATTATCCCGAACATTTTGTAGCTTCCGATTGCTATTTGGATGAATTGACGGTTTGTATTCAACGTGATTCGGTTTTGGGCGGGCTGCATTTTTTGGATAAATATCCATTATCGATTTTGGATTTTATGGCAGTGAACTACACCTTTCAACGCGCCGAACTGGTCCAAAAACGCGCTCAAGGCGATGTGAAAAAACGTTGGAAACATCTTTTATCGGAAACGGAATTAATTGAAATGATTGAAAAAACTGATAACCAAGTAGTTGTGATTCAAAAAATTTTAGATTGGTTGGATAACGGTTATCAAAATCCATTTATTTACCACAAAATCTTGGAGATAGCAGACCTTTTATATTTCAAAAAAGCAGATGCAGCCATTGTTCAAATATTAAAAAAAGCTAAAATATTATTTCCTGATAATACGCCTGATAATTGTTTTTCACCTTACACATATTACACAAGCAAACAAAAAAGATTTCAATCCGCCATTAATTTGTTGGAAAAGCCAACTCGGAATTTGCAAAAAACACCTTTTCAAGTCGCAAATACGCTTGAAAGTCACGAATCGTCTCCTGTCATCACGACAGATGGGAAAGAATTATATTTTGCACGGGCAGACGGTCGGTCGGTCGATAGTGAAGACGTATATATATGTCGAAAATTAGGGAATGATGCTTGGTCTTCTCCGCAAAAAGTGCCAAATTTATGTGAAAAAGGCAATGAAGCCCCCCTTTCGATTACAGCAGATGGAATGTTGATGTTAGTAGCAGTCAATGGGCGATTGCATTTTAGCGCACGGACGGCGGAAGGATGGTCAAAACCAGTGTTTTTAAAACAAATTCATCAGTATTTTCCTTGGATTGGCAAGGCTACCTTGTCTTCGGATGGTAAGGTTCTATTATTTGAAGCGGGTTTTCAGAACTCAAAAACCAATGCCGAAGTGCGTTCGATTGCCCTATACGCGAGTATTCGGCATCCTGACGGGAGTTGGCGCGAGCCTTTCTCGCTCGGTTCGGACGTGAATAAGTGGAGTTATAAATCGCGTTCGCCTTTTTTGAGTCGCGACGACCAAACATTGTATTTTAGTTCGGATGGATTCGACGGTTTGGGTGAAACCGACGTTTTGATGACGCGGCGATTGGATGATAGTTGGAAAAAGTGGTCTCCGCCCATCAATTTGGGTAAGGAAATCAATAGTTTTGCAGATGATTGGGGCTTCAATTTCAATATTACGCCGGGCAGTCGGTTAGCATTTATGGGTTCTAAGCAACAAACCTATGATATTTTCACGATTTCGTTGCCAACCGAAGTGCGTCCTGAGCCGAGAACGGCGGTGGTTGGCAAAGGCGATTTGCGAATTGCGGGTGGAAAAATTATTTTTCGAGATGCTAAAACAGGGGCTTTTGTGGCAGAATCGACGATTCAACCCGATGGAACGTATTCTGCGTTACTGCCTTCTGGCAAAGTTTATACAAAAATTTTGGAAAAAGAAGGGATTTTGCCCTTGTTGAGTTTATTAGATTTGCGGGAAAACGTTGTGGGCAAAGATGAAAAAATGGATGAAAAAGTAGTTGAAACCGCTTTACCCATGATTTTTATGGATGATTTGTTGGAAAAACAACAAGCCATTCCTATCGACATCTTGTTTGAAATCAATCAAACGGGTTTTACGAGTGAATCATATTCGATTTTGAATCATTTAAACGAGTTGTTTCAAAAACAAACCTTTCAAATCGAAATTATTGGTCATACCGACAACACGGGCGCGGAAGACCACAATCGGAAACTCTCGAAAGATAGGGCGGATGCGATTAAAAATTATTTGGTGGGCAAGGGTATCTTGGAAGCGCGGATTTCAACGGCGGGCAAAGGTTCGGATTTGCCTATTCAATCGAATGAGACGGAATTGGGGCGCAAAGCGAATCGCCGCGTTGAAATTCGATTGAAAAAATAAGACTTTTGCGTGTTTTACAATACTTCTGATTCAAAAATAATATAAAACATTGATAATGAATCTTTTTTTCACCCAAACTTTATTCGCTTGGCATGATGCTCATCCGCGTTCGATGCCTTGGAGTGGCGAGCAAAATCCTTATCGGATTTGGTTATCGGAAATTATTTTGCAACAAACGCGGGTCGAACAAGGGTTGCCCTATTATCAAAAATTTATTGAAACCTATCCGACGGTCGAAACCCTTGCCGCCGCGCCTGAAGATGCAGTGATGCGATTGTGGCAAGGGTTGGGTTATTACAGTCGGGCGCGGAATCTTCAGGAGGCTGCAAAATACGTTGTAAATAACCTAAATGGTTGTTTTCCAAAGGATTATGATGAGTTATTGAAATTGAAAGGCGTTGGCACTTACACGGCGGCGGCGATTGCTTCGTTTGCCTTTGATTTGCCGCATGCTGTTTTGGATGGGAATGTCTATCGGGTTTTGAGTCGATTTTTCGGGATTGAAACGCCGATTGATGACCCACTTGCCAAAAATCTTTTTACCAAATTGGCAAATGATTTATTGGATAAACAGCAACCTGCCGTTTATAATCAAGCGATTATGAATTTCGGTGCGTTGCAATGTGTCCCGCAATCGCCGAATTGTGGGCGATGTCCGATGCAGCCGAATTGTCGCGCTTACGCGCAACAACAAGTCCACGAATTGCCCATCAAAACTAAAAAAATCGATAAAAAATTTCGATTTTTCAACTATTTGTTTATACAAGAAGGCAATGAAGTTTGGTTACACAAGCGCGTTGAAAAAGATATTTGGCAAAATTTATATGAGTTTCCTATGATAGAAAGCAACAAATTGTTAGAAACGGAAACAGAATTAATCGAAGCCATTCAAGCGGATGAACGCGCTATTTTTGATGAAAAAACTCATATAAACATTAAAATAATGCAAAAATCGCCTGTTTTTAAACAAATATTAACCCACCGTAAAGTGATTGCCGTATTTTGGGTAGTAAATATATGTACGAAAAAAATGTCAAAAAAAACAAATTTTTTGAAAATAGAAACAAATAATTTAGCTACCTTTGCCTTACCGAAAGTGATTTCGGAGTATTTAAACAATGGACAATTAAGCATGTTATGAGTTCCCATGAATCCAATAGGTAAACAAATTATTTTAAATTTAAAATTGTAAAGTATGGTTAATAAAGTCATTTTGATTGGCAATTTGGGCAGAGACCCGGAAATGAGTCGCTTAGAAAGCGGCGCAATTGTTGGCAGATTTTCGGTCGCAACAACGGAGTCGTATAAAGATAAAGATGGGAATTGGCAAAATACGACGGAATGGCATGATGTGATTGTGTGGAATGAAAAGGCGGAGCATGCCGAAAAATATTTCAAAAAAGGTTCGACGGTCTATGTAGAAGGCAAATTGACCCATCGAAAATATATGGATAAATTGAATGTAGAACGATATGTTACGGAAATCACGGCATTGAGTTGTCGCTCTTTGCGCGAACCGGGTCAAGGCAGTGGGTATGCCAAATCAAGTCTTCCGACCGAAGAACCTGCTCATTTGCCTGCACAAGTCCGACATGAAACGCCGCCGCCAACCATGTCTGTTATAACGGACGCGCCTGTGAAAAACTTGGAATTGCCTAAAACTGCACCGATTCATCTTGCTACTAATGGTCGAAATACGACTACTGTAGCTGCCGAACCTGAGCCAGAACCAGTAGGTGTAACCGAAGGTGGGGATAATTTACCATTTTAAAATATGGATTCTTTGGATTATATTAATAAATTTAAATAATCGACAACAACGTTTGGAGGGTTTAAAACCCTCCAAACGTTATATTATATTGATAATCAACAACAAGGTTTGGAGGGTTTAAAACCCTCCAAACGTTATATTATCTTGATAATCAACAACAAGGTTTGGAGGGTTTAAAACCCTCCAAACGTTATATTATCTTGATAATCAACACTTTATTATGTATGCTTTTTTGTCGTTTTTTAACTGTAACTACTTACAACCCAAAAAATTCATGTTTTAAAGTTCATTCGCCAAAAGTGCGACTTTCGCCGCTTGAAACGTATCACCTGTTGCCAAGATTTCGTGGGCGTATAAGTGAAGTCCTTCGGTGATGTTACCCGAAAATAATATTTTTTTAATTCTAATATCTTTTGCTTTGATTTCCAATATTTCGGTTCGAGTGGGAAGTTGTATCAAGCTGCCTAATTGTGCTAAATTGTTGCCAGTCAATACGTTACTTTCGCGCAAGGAAGCAGGTAACGCGTCATAACCTATCGGAATCGGTTTGTACGGTCGCACAATCGCCTGCACATCCGACGAACTCCGCGTGTAATACGCCCGCCCTAATCTGCCCATTAAGTCAATTTTGTGTGGGTCGATACGCCCATTTTCATCCAAAATATTGGGGTCAAGGTGCATGCGGACGATACGGCAAATGACCAAATTCCCTGCGGAGGGAATATTGCCTAATTTGATGATTTGTTCCACTTTGCATTCCATTTGCACAGGGGATTCCAGCACACGCGGTGGTTTGACCACTTCGGAAGCAATAGGTGTTAAACCTGTTTTGGTAAATTCGCTGACTCCGTGCGCAAATTCAATCGCTGATAAAGACGTTTGTTGAACAATGCTATAATTAACGACATTAATCACACATTCACCTAATGTCCTGACATTCAATAAAGTATCTTTTTCAGTACCATCTGATTTGATGCTGCTGGATGAAAATCCAACAATGGGCGGATTGCCACTAAACGCATTGAAAAAACTAAAAGGCGCAACATTCGTTTCGCCCGCCGCATTGATAGTGCTGACAAAAGCGATGGGACGCGGCGCAACCGCACCTATCAAATATTGATACATAACGGTCGGGTCAATCTGAATTGGGTCTATGGAAAGCATGGATTTAAATAATTGATAATCAATTAATTATAAAAAAAGATAAGATTGAATACTTGGTTTTCGCTGAAATTTTTTCGATAAAAAAGCATTTTTTTCTTAAAATTCGTGTACAACTTTCGGAAAGTGTCTTTTTTAACAAAATTTGTTTTAAAAATATCGAAATTAAATTTTCAAAAGGGAAAAATTGAAAATTTTTCCCTTTTGAAAATTCAATTTCGATATTTTTAAAACAAATTTTGTTAAAAAAGACACTTTCCGAAAGTTTTTACATTTTATTGTAAAAATTCCAGCGAAAACCAAGTGAATCAGTTTCGGAAACTCGTTCAGACAAAATCTACTATACAACTCCTAAATGATTTGTGAAAATAAACTTGCGTCAAGTTTGAAACTTGACGCAAGTTATACTCAAATGGATTTACAAATCATTTAGGAAATGTATATAATTTGAAAAAATATTGTAAAAATGATTTCTCGTTTAACCTAAAAAAAGTTAGTTGGATATAGACTATTCTGTTTAAATGTTTTTTGCAAAAAAAACATTTAAACAGAATAATCTATATCCAACTAACTTTTTTTAGAAATTTTATACTGAAAAACTCTCGCCGCAACCACAAGTGCGCGCCGCATTTGGGTTGTTGAAGACGAACCCTTTACCATCCAATCCGCTTGAAAATTCCAACGTTGTATTGAACAAATAAAGGAAACTTTTCAAATCCGTTACGACTTTTACGCCATTATGTTGGAATACTTGGTCTTTCAAACGGCTTTGATTATCAAAATCCATCTTGTACGACAAGCCCGAACAGCCACCGCTCATGACGGATACGCGTACAAAATGTTCGTCTGTTAAATGCTGGGTTTGGCGAATTTCAGCAATTTTTGCTTTCGCACTTTCCGCTACAAATATCATGGCACCATTTGTTTAACACATAGTTTACATAGAAGGCATAGAACACATAGATGGACTATGTTGACCCATCTAAACTTGCAACGCAAGTGGCAGTGGGGTCAACATAAAACACATAGATGGACTATGTTGACCCATCTAAACTTGCAACGCAAGTGGCAGTGGGGTCAACATAGAACACATAGATGGACTATGTTGACCCATCTAAACTTGCAACGCAAGTGGCAGTGGGGTCAACATAAAACACATAGATGGACTATGTGCCCTATGTCTCCTATATGAACTATGTGTTTGCAGGTTAAATATTATTTTTACTTTGATAGTCTTTGATAGCGGCTTTGATAGCATCCTCCGCCAATACCGAACAGTGAATTTTCACAGGCGGCAAAGCCAATTCTTCTACAATTGCCATATTATCAATGCCCATCGCTTCATTGATGTTTTTGCCTTTCAACCATTCCGTTGCCAAAGAAGAAGACGCAATCGCTGAACCACAACCAAATGTTTTAAATTTGGCATCCACAATGGTTTGAGTTAGGTCATCGACCTCAATTTGAAGGCGCATCACATCCCCGCATTCGGGCGCACCGACCAAACCTGTGCCGACCGTTTTCTTACTTTTATCTAAAGTTCCCACATTACGCGGATTGTGGAAATGATCCATTAATTTTTCTGAATATGCCATTTTGCAAATTAAATTTATAGGTTTAAACAAATCATGCCTTTTGAATTAGGATTGATAGGATTTTTTTGGATAATTAGGATTTAAAAATCCTAATTACCCAAAAAATCTTATCAATCCTAATTCAAAAAATTCCAAAATCATTTAATGTTCAGACCATTGAACATTACTCAAATCAATCCCTTCTTTATACATTTCCCAAATCGGGCTTAAATCCCTCATATGATTCACGCCCGCACTCACGGCTGCAATCGTTTGGTCAATATCTTCCTCTGTGGTAAAGCGTCCAAGCGAAAAACGCAACGAAGAATGCGCCAAATCATCGCCCAAACCCAAGGCAACCAATACATAAGAAGGCTCCAAACTCGCAGAAGTACACGCCGAACCCGAAGAAAGCGCGATTTTTTGATTAAAAGTCATCATCAAACCTTCACCTTCGACGTGTTTGAAAGAAATATTAGTCACATGTGGCATCCGATGTTCTTGATTGCCGTTCACAACGACTTCTTCCAAAATTTCACCAAACGCTTTTTGCAATTTATCACGCAATTTGCTCAATCTTTCGGCATCGCGCTGCATTTCCCGACTTGCCAATTCCGCCGCTTTGCCAAAACCGACAATACCCGGAACATTCATCGTGCCACTGCGCATGCCGCGCTCATGTCCACCGCCATCCATTTGCGCCGTCACTTTCACACGCGGTTTGATGCGATTCACAAACAATGCACCTACGCCTTTCGGTCCGTACATTTTATGAGCCGTGAACGCCGCCAAGTGAATGCCCATTTTTTTAACATCGACAGGCACTTTTCCAGCCGCCTGCGTGATGTCGGACATCAATAACGCTCCATGTTTTTCACAAATTTTGCTGATTTCCGCCATCGGTTGAATCACGCCCGTCTCATTATTCGCCCACATGATGCTGACAAGAATGGTTTTTTTGGTAATTGCCGCTTCTAATTGCGCCAAATCAATCAAACCATCGGGTTGCACATCCAGATAAGTGACTTCCGCCCCCATCGTTTCCAACTTTTTGCACGTATCCAACACCGCTTTATGTTCGGTTTTGGCAGTAATAATATGATTGCCTTTCTTGCGGTACATCTCAAACGCCCCTTTCAACGCAAGGTTAATCGCCTCCGTCGCGCCCGAAGTGAAGATAATTTCTTTAGAATCTGCACCAATTAATTGGGCAACTTGCTCGCGGGCATAATCGACACCTTCCTCAGCTGCCCAGCCAAAGGGATGATTACGACTCGCTGCATTGCCGAAATGCGTCGTAAAATAAGGTAACATCGCTTCTACAACACGCGGGTCACACGGAGTTGTGGCATTGTTGTCTAAGTATATCAATTTTTTTGCTTCCATACTTTCTTAAAAGTTGTCGTAATTTTGCTGCAAAAATACACTTTTCTTATGAAACAAGCTATCTTTTAAAAGGTTTATTTAGACTGAATCTATTTTTAAAAAAAGGGACTTTACGTAAGTCTTACGAAAGTGGTAGGACTTACGTAAAGTCCTTGATAATCAATATTTTTAAAAATAAAGTGACTATTTGCCAAAATTGTAATCATAATACGTTATTAACCCAATCAATTTTCAATTGAAAACAGTATTTTTGAACAAATTTTTTACTATTTTCGGGTAATTTATTTTTTTTTTTAAATAAATGATTAGTTTTGCTAACTATTAACGCTCTTAATTAAACAAAGCGGTAAAAGGCACGAACAATGAATTTGAAGTTATTTCCACAACACACCGGTATCTGGGAAGGTACGTACACGCGCCTCAGTGCTGGAGGCAAGATTTTGTACAAACATAATAGTCGATTGACGTTACAACTCCATGAGGATAAATGGTCACAAACCAATGAGTATGAGTACAAAGATGGTCGAAAAGAATTTTATGACTTCGGAGTCAATACTTTTGATAAAAATGGGGTTTTGACGTTTGATACGCCTCGGATTTATGGCAAAAGTTGGGAATCTGATAATGTCATCTTACTTTGGTGGACGTATAAGGATTTGCCCGGCTCGATGCTGCATGAAAGTATTGTGCTGCTTGGGGAAGGGCATCGCATGCGCACTTGGCAACACAGCCGCAATGGGATGTTTGACGGTTTAACGATGATTGAGGAATGGCGTGTCAAAAAATAGGATATAGCGTTATATTTATTTTCAAACGAATGTCAGCATGAAATTTTAAACAATTACTCACCTATAACCATGGATAGTTATCAACATCGCATTTGGTTCTTTGATTAGTTGATACCCGATGGCAAATAATATTTTTTGTTTTAATTTGAAAAACGAAAATATAAATAAAATGTGCGGCAAGTTGCAACTTGCCGCACATTTTATTTACATTTTCGTTTTTATTGGGTGGAAAAACGTGTGGCAAGTTGCAACTTGCCGCACGTTCTGCTCGAATTTTGTGCTGCAATTGAAACGCGAAGTCGTGAGAATCGTGCTGCAATCTCAAAAATTATTCATAACGCAATGATTCGATTGGGTCAAGTTTTGCCGCTTTCATCGCAGGGTACAAACCCGAAAATAGTCCCACCGCAAAGCAAGTGACTAACCCTAAAAACATCCATAACCAAGGCATGATAAATGGTCCCTTCAAAATTAAAGAAACGAGATTACCCATTAAGACTCCCAATATAATGCCTACAATGCCGCCTAATTGACAAATTAAAATAGCCTCTATTAAAAATTGCCAAAGAATATTTCGACTCGTTGCGCCCAATGCTTTTGAGATACCAATTTCTCGCGTCCTCTCAGTGACTGTTACCAGCATAATATTCATCAAACCAATCGCTGCACCTAACAACGTTATCAAGCCGATTGCAACAGTTGCCATGCGCAAAGCGGCTGTATTTTCCGTCAAAAAATCCAATAATCCATCACTTTTGCGCACTTCAAAATCTTCATCCCGTCCGATAGGTGTTTTTCGGATAATACGAAAAAGCCCTGTTGCCGCCGCCGCCGCAGGTGTTAAATCAATTGAATTGACCACTGCCACTTGGATTTGGTAGTCATTCCCTTTCGTGTCATAAATTTCACGCGCCTTCTCCAAAGGCAACACTGCCATCCTATCCGCACCTTGACTGCCTCCGCCAGAACCTTTCGATTCCAAAACACCCACCACTTTATATCGAATATGACTTAATAAAATATCAGCACCAATCGCTTTTTCGGGCTTTTTGTCAAACAAAATATTGGCTAATTCAGCTCCCAAAATGGCTTTTGCCGCCCCTGATTGGACTTCAATATCCGAAAAATTGCGTCCATGCGCGATTTCATAACCGCTTACGGATAAATAATTTTCATCAATCCCTAAAACTTGAATCGTTGGATTCGTTTTAGTATCACCGAATTGCGCAGTGGTTCCAGTCGCTGCATTGATGGAAAGCGTCACTTGGGCGGGCATATCGAACCTTTCTTTAAATTCAATCGCTTCATTATAACTAATTGCATTGCCAATCGGTTTGGCAAAACCTTTGCGTTTCCCGCGCGGGCTGTCAAATTTGCGTTCGATACTGAGCGTATTCGCGCCCATATTGTTAAAATTTGACGTAATCGTGTATAAAGTACAATCGAGTGCGGTCAAAATACCCACTAACGCCATGATACCAATAGCGATTATTAATAAAGTGAGCGAAGAACGCAAAGCATTGGAACGCACCGATTGGAATGCTAAGCGCGTGATTTCTGAAAATAACATGAGCAATATTTTGAGTTTGGCAATGAAAATAAGTTAAAAGTAGCTCTTTTCAACCATAGGAAAGCAGATTTTAAGATGAAAAGCGGTGTTTTTTGGATAAAAGCCTAAACTAATTTAGGAGTCGGGAAATAAATTTCCCGACTCCTAAGCGTTTTTCGCAACTCCATCTCAATTGAGTTCAATTCCGTACCTTCCAGATTATTTCCGTGCTGCTTTCATTTTAGCAACCACCAATACTTTTTGGTCTGAAAAATCCATCCAACCATAATCATAAACATAGCGATAATTGTGAGAAATATACAGGGTAGAATTTGGAACGGAGACTGGTTCGTTTGGGAAGTGCCAAGTACTAAATTAACCTTGCGTTTTTTAGAACAATATTTGAAAGACGTATTGATATGGACTTTTGAA
>JAAFJT010000031.1 GCA_013298955.1 Chitinophagales bacterium | reverse complement strand
CGATTTTTCAAAGAACTTTTTATATAGTTGACTCGAATCCTGCGACGCGAATCTCAATACGTTGCTTATTTTTTACTGAAAAACTTTTATTTCAGTACGCTTTTCTTAGCGGCTGCAAAGGTACAATCTATTTTCATATCTCCAAACTTTTTTGAAAGTTTTTTTAACTTTTTTTTATTTTGTTTAGATTCTTAAAAAAGGTCTTTCTTTTTGACCGCTTGTTTCTTACTGCGGCGCAAAGGTACAACACTTTTTCATATCTCCAAACTTTTTTGAAAGTTTTTTTAACTTTTTTTTATTTCGTTTGGGAGCGTTTAAAACCTTTTGTCTTAATTACTGCCCCTGTTTCTTAAAGCGACGCAAAGGTACAACTTCATTTCATTCTACCAAACTTTTTTGCATTTATTTTTGTTTTTTTTTTAGAATAGAAAAAAGATAAAGAAAATAACACATCCAGCGTAAAACAAAAGGCATCAACAATGAATACTCCATTGTTGATGCCTTTGATGCTTTTACCTAAAAGCGATTATTCCACTTCGACGTGCATGATACTATCATCCACCAAAATGCGCCCGCAATGTTCGCAAGCCACTATTTTTTTATGTAATGTAATTTCCAATTGTAATTGTGGGGGAATCCGATTGAAACAGCCGCCACAAGCATCTCGAATCACCGTAACAACAGCTAAACCATTGCGATACGAAGTCCGAATTTTATCATATGATTTCAATAAACGTTCTTCAACGCCTTTACGCGCTTTTTCAATTTTACGCCGCAATTTGTCTTCCTCCTTCTCCGTTTTTTCGATAATCTTTTGCAACTCAATCCTTTTCGTATCTAAATCTTTTTGCTTGACGGTCAATCGTTTTTGCGCGATTTCGACTTGTTCGCGTTTGCCTTCGATGCCCCTTTGCGCTTCGCGCATGCGCTTCTCCGCCAATTGAATATCCAACGATTGCAATTCAATTTCTTTATTGAGTGCGTCGAATTCTCGATTATTTTTGACATTATCGAGTTGTTTTTTGTATTTGTCAATAAACTGCTCGGCATCTTTCATGTTGCTGCGCTGTTTGCTGATTTCGATTTCAAACTCTCGAACATGGCTATTGCCTTTTTCGATGCGAGTGGTCAACCCTGCGATTTCGTCTTCCAAGTCGCCGACTTCCATCGGTAACTCGCCTTTTAAGACGGAAATGCTATCCAACTCACTATCAATCAATTGGAGTTCATATAATTGTCTCAACTTTTGCTCGGTCGAAAGTTCTTTACCTTTTGCCATACGAGGAATAATTTAGAATTTTGGATTACCTATCTATCTAACTACTTGCTTGTAACTACTTGATTTTATGGAACTTAGGAAACTAAATTACATAACATACCGAAAGTTAACAAAAATTGGGCGAAATTATAAATATTTTACTGGATTTGTATCTTTTTTCGTGGAAAAAACATTTATTTTTGTAAATTTTTTTTGTAAAGCGGTTTTCAACAGGTCTATCGTGTATTGTTCGCTCTCGAAATGCCCAATATCGGCAATAACGATTTTGCTATCCGCATCAAAAAATTCGTGATATTTAAAATCAGCCGTTACAAACACATCCGCGCCCGCACCAATCGCATTGCCCAATAAAAAACTCCCCGAACCGCCACAAACCGCGACACGCTGCACCCGTTTCCCGCGCAATGCCGTGTAACGAACCACGCCCGCATTCATTTTTTGTTTGACTAATTTTAAAAAATCCATTTCTGAAAACCCATTTTCAGGGTCATAATCGCCGATAAGTCCTGCGCCAACCGTCTGATTTTCATTTTCCAAAACCGTTAAAAAATACGCCACTTCTTCATAAGGATGCGTTTGACGCATGGTTTTCAGAATTTTATGTTGTAAATGGGCTTCTAAAACAACTTCAATTCGGTCTTCCATCACTTCTTCGGATTCATTTAACGTGCCAATGTGGGGATTCGCATGACGGACAGGGCGAAAAGTGCCAATGCCAGTCGTCCGAAAACTGCAATTTTCATAATCGCCAATTTGCCCTGCACCTGCGGCATAGAGCGCGTTTAAAAGCGTTTGCGTATGGTCAACAGGCACAAAAACCGTCAAATGCATCAAGGTTTGTCGTTTCGGCACGAGAATTTTAAGGTTTTTCAAACCAAGTCGTTGCGCAATTTGTTGATTCACCCCATTTTGCAACATATTATCCAAATTGGTGTGAATCGCATAAATCGCAATATCGTTTTTAATGGCTTTTAAAACAATGCGTTCTACATAATTTTTCCCATTCAAGCGTTTCAACCCGCGAAAAACAATCGGGTGATGTGCCACAATTAAATTACAATGATGTGTAATCGCTTCATCTATAATACTTTCGATGGAATCTAAACAAATTAAAACGCCTGTAAGCAGTGTATCGGCATTCCCTGTAATCAAACCTGCATTATCATAACTTTCTTGATACGCAGGCGGCGCAATGGTTTCTAAAAAACCAATAATATCTTTGATTTTCATATTTTAAATTTTATAATTCAATTTATAAACCGAATATGATTTTGCGGATTTCGTTTAACAACTAATTTTTGTTGGGCTTGATAGGCTCTCAACACATCATCAAAGGTTTGCGTTTTTTTCAAAAAGGGAATGACTAAATTCCATTGAGCAACCTTATCCAAATCAAAACACCAAAACATATTCATTAAAGGATTAATCCATAAAAGACTTCCTTCTGTTTTCGGAATCAAATGCACATTGCCATATTCGCCCCGCGCCGCCGAAATCACAGACGAATTAACCACACTCGTTCCCACTGCGTCTTTATGATTTTGGGCAAAAAGCACTGATTTTTCATAAAAATCATAACCATCCATCCCTTGCAATAGGGCGCAATTGCCCAAAAAGGCTTTGATTTTAGTCAATGCCGCAATATTTTCCAAAATATCGCCATAAAAAATATCTCGTTCTGTTCCAAAACCTAAGCAAACTAAATATTTAGCCACGTTTTTCAATTCATGGACTGCTGCAATAGATAACACATCTTCTATAAGTGTACCTTGCTCATTTTCATCGCCTTTGATGAGGCTATCAACTCCGCCATCCACCAAAACGACGGTATCAATCTCGTATTTTTGAATCAATTGTTGATAACTTTTCACCATCGGTTGTACGCCCGTGCGTTCAAAACACCAAACGGCAGGTTTATCAAGGTAATGATTCGCAAGAAATTCCACTAAATGTTGTTCGCAAGCGTGAATAGGTTGCTCCGTTTTAGCAAACGAGAGGCGTTTTAAAAAACCACTATTGGTTGAACCAATGCCCACCAAATGAGGATTCAGTTGTTCACCTGCTGTGTTTTTGGGCAATTGCGAAGTCGTTAAATTGCCGAGAAGGACATTTTTGCCTGCTTTTCGGAGGTCGTGATAAAGCGGCATCCCGCAAAAAATGTCGTAGCCGCCACCCATGCCGACTAATAAAATGTTTTTTGCAGCTAAAAGTTGGTTTAAAATGGGTAAATTCAGCATATTCATTGGTTTTGATTCTAAAGAAAGACGCGCCAAAGTCGTCGAGGTTGCAACCCTATCCATTACCCACAGAATGATTATTGGCATTAAAATCATTCTGCAAAATAAAAAGGTGCGTAGCACTGCAACATTTGTAGAAAAATGATGGATAAACCCGTTTTGGAGGTGCGTCGCACCGTAATATTGGTGAAAACGATGCGAATGTTACCGATTTTTCTACAAATATTGCGGTGCTACGCACCTTTTTGATTCTGTGGGTAATGGATAGGGTTGCAACCTCGCCGACCTTTTGGATTGGTTCTTTCAATTGAACTACTTATAACACCGTTTATTTAAGTTCAATCTAAGGTATAACTATCCTGCTTCCGACACTACTTCTTTCACTTCAGGAATCATCCGCGTCAACATCCCTTCAATCCCTGCTTTCAACGTCACGGTCGAAGACGGGCAACCACTGCATGAACCCTGCAAAACGACATACACCGTTCCTTTATCGAAGGCTTTAAATTCGATATTTCCGCCATCCATTTCCACCGCAGGCTTGACATACGTATCAATTAATTCTTTAATCCGAACTACTAATTCGGCATCATCTCCTTGATATTGAGGCGTTTGCGCTTCAATTGCTGCCATCGCTTCTGCGAAACCTTCTTGGAGAATCACGCCATCCGATTCCACATAATTTTTAATAAATTCTTTGATTTTTAACATGATTTCCGACCAATCATAGTTAAATTCTTTACTAATCGTCACGAAATTGTTGCAAATATACACGCCTTTCACATAGGGCAAGCCAAAAAGCGCGGTTGCCAAAGGAGACCAATCCACCGCCAACTCAGGTTCGCGGAAATCTGCGGTGCCGCGATACAACATTTTATTGGTGACGAATTTCAAGGATTCTGGATTGGGAGTCTGCTCCGTGTATAACAAAACAGGGCTTTTTGCCGTTGCTTCCATTTTCTTTTTTTTGAATGCGTTGTGATGAAAAAATTTCTATTTAGAATGAATCTACACACAAAGGTAACGCTTTTTGACAAAATAAGTTTAAAAACGGGCTAATTGTTTTTATAACCCATGCTTAATTGTTTGTCTCCCAACAATTTAATCTTAATTTGAGCTTGTCGTTGCCCAATATTTTTGAATAAAATCGTGGTCGTACCGCCTACACGATACGATTTTTCGGCATCGGGTTGCAATACGCCGATGGATGTAGGCGCATTTTCGGCTTCTTTTTGGAAGACTTCGACGGCAGCAATGCCAATATTTTTGATGGTTGCGTTGTAAACACCATGTTGACCTTCGCCCAAAACGAATGTTTTAGCGGTATCAATCATCGTCACTGAATGAAGGACGCAACTACTCGCGCAGCAACTCGCCAAAAGGAGTGCATAACCTACGATTTTGTTCATAATTTTGATTTTAAAACGACTGCATAAAATATTGATTATCAAATTAATATAACGTTTGGAGGGTTTCAAACCCTCCAAACGTTGTTGTCAATATAACACAGAAAAGTCGTCGAAGTTGCAACTTCGACGACTTTAAAAGACTAAAAATAGCGCGGTAAATAAATTATCTCGCTTCTTCGCCCACCACTTCTACGTTGAACGTAGCAGCCACTTGTTTGTGGAAATTGATGGTAACGGCATGAGAACCCAATTCTTTGATGTCGCCCATAACCACTTTTTTGCGGTCTGCTTCAACACCCAATTGAGATTTCAACGCATTTAATACGTGTGGAACGCTCACACTACCAAAAATTTTACCACTGGTACCCGCTTTCGAGTGAATCGTGACAGTTTTGCCATCGACTGCTGCCGCTTGTTGGCGATACGTGTCCAACAACAAATTTTCTTTAGCGTCAGAACGGCGCATTTTAGCTGCCAATTGACTGCGATTGCCCGCATTTGCCACAATCGCTAATTTTTGTGGAATCAAGTAATTGCGACCGTAACCATCTTTAACTTTGACAATGGTATCCTTATCGCCCACTTTATCCACATCTTTTAACAGTATAATTTCCATCTTCGGATTTTTTGATTTTTGCGAATTAGGAACAAGGGAATCTTTAAGGAATGAAGGACGCAGAATATTATAACGTCATTTCCTTAATTTTTTAAAAATCCTTCCTTTCTAATTCAAAAACGAGAAATATTATTTCATCAAATCTGCCACAAACGGCAATATCGCTAAATGTCGCGCTCGTTTAACGGCAACAGACACTTTACGTTGATATTTCAATGAGTTACCCGTGATACGGCGCGGCAATAATTTACCTTGCTCATTGATGAATTGCAGCAAAAAATTCTCATCTTTATAATCAATATATTTGATACCGAATTTTTGAAAGCGGCAATATTTCTTGCGATTTTGTCCTAAACTTGGATTACTTAGGAACTTGATGTCGTCTTTAGAAGCCATTTTTGAAGAAAGCTTTTAATAGGTTAATAAAATCTTAGTTTAGACAACTGGAACAGGTTCAGCCACTTTTGCCTCTGTGCGTTCAGGACGCTCAGGTCTTGGAGCGCGTTCTGGACGAGCAGGGCGTTCTGGACGTTGCTCAGGTTCCGGTTTGCGTTCTTTTTTCTTGGTGACCCCAATTTTGCCAGCGCGTTTGTCTGCATTGTATTTTGCACCAAACTTGTCTAATGAGACTGTCAAATAACGCAAAATCTTCTCATCACGGCGGAGTGCCAATTCCACTTTGCCTATAAATGCTCCATCAACCGCTTCAAATTCGACACAATAGTAAATGCCAGATTGACGCTTGTTAATCGGATACGCCAATTGGCGCAAACCAATCTCATTAATATGGACAATCCCCGCTTTTTCAGCAGTCAACATGTCAACATATTTTTGAGCTGTCCCTTTTACATCATCGCCGGACAAAATTGGATCTACGATGAATGTTACTTCGTAATTACGCATGAATTTCGGAAGTTTGATATATGATTTTTTATGAATAATGTGCTTTCGTCGAAAGCGGGGCAAATGTACAATGTTTTATTGGGAATAAAAAACATTTTTAAGAATTAAGTGATTAATGTTCCATAATGGACAACACCGTTTGGAGGGTTTGAAACCCTCCAAACGGTATGTTCCCTTATAAAAATTGCGCCCATTGTTACATGTGCGCAATTTTGTTTTAATGTAAATCATTCATAACCAAATCGTTATTTCTTATTGAACATATTGCCTAAAAAGCCTTTGCCCATATTTAACAAGTCATCTGTAATATTTCCATCGCCATTTTTGTCCAACATCTGTGTTGCGATGCCGATAAATGGATTACTGCCACCTTTGGACGCACCCGAAACGCTGCTTGCCAAAACCGAAGACAAGGCACTTGCACCTAACCCTTGTGCTTGTTTCTGCTGACCCAATACGCCCATAATCATCGGAGCCATTTGAATCATCATGCCTAAAACTTTCCCTTGGTCGATGCCCAACATGCCTGCAATTTTAGCAATCGCACCGCTTTGTTGCGCCCCCAAAATATGTCCTAAAATGCCCGCGCCATCGGTTGCCTTTTGGCTTGACGCACCGCCGCCACCCAAGATGCTGCCTAAAATATTGCCTGCTGCGGAGTTGCCGCCACCGCCTAAAATGCTACCAAGCAAACCGCCTGCATCAAAACCCATTGCGGGAGGTGCAGGATTTTCTTGTGCGCCACCGCCCAAAAGCCCCATAATATTGTCTAAAACACTGCCGTCATGATGTTTTCCAAGAGCCTTGTCCAAAGCCGCCGCGCCTTGTGGAGTAGAAGCATTTTTCGCCAAACCGCCCATCAATACAGACATAATGGCATTCGCCGCTTGTCCCGTTTTTTGTTCAGGGATGCCATGTTGATTGCTCAATTGCCCGATGACTTGCTCTGTAAGTTGCCCTTGCAACAATTTCATTAAATCCATTTCGCTGAAATATTTTTTTAAAAAAATGAATAAGTAGTTGAATCAAGGTCAGCGAGGTTGTAACCTCGCCGACCTTTTGGATAGGTAACAGATATAAAACCTTCACTGCAATAAACAACATTTGTGCTGATTTAGTGCGTTTGAAACGATTAAAATCATTAAAAAAAATATCATAGCGCATTAAACCCGAAATAATTAGCGCAATTTCGCACCAAACAGCGCACAAATGTATGATTTTATAATTTATTTTTTAAAATAAAATTAACAATACTTTTACATTTTTTAAAATAGTACCTGATGATGTCACAGAAAGAATCTTTAATCTCAATATTAATGCCTGTTTTTAATACGGCTGCTTTTTTGCCCGCCTGTTTGGAGTCGATTTTGAATCAAACTGAATCGAATTGGGAATTAATTGCGGTCGATGACCATTCAACGGATGATTCTCTTGAAATATTACGCGCTTATGCGCAACGCGATACCCGTATTCAAGTTTTTGGGCATCTTGGAAAAGGGATTATTCCTGCTTTGCGCAAAGCATTTTCACAGAGTGTGGGCGCGTATATAACGCGGATGGATTCAGATGATATAATGAATATCAATAAGTTACAGATTTTAAAAAATATTATTTTAAATCATCCTGTTGGTACGATTGCCACTGGGAAAGTGGCTTATTTCTCCGATACGATGGTACAAAATGGGTATATTCGGTATCAAAATTGGCTCAATGAATGGATGGAAACGGGGCAATCTTGGCAGCAAATTTATAAAGAATGCGTTTTGCCCTCTCCTTGTTGGCTGTTGCGGCGGGCGGATTTGGTGGCTTGCGGTGGTTTTGAACCAGATACGTATCCAGAAGATTATGATTTATGCTTTCGATTTTGTGAACAAAAATATACTATCGCGGCGCATACGGATTTCCCAATTCATTATTGGCGCGATTCGGCAACGCGTACTTCACGTAATGACCCGAATTATGCTTCTAATCAATATTTTAATTTGAAAATAAATTATTTTTTAAAATTAAATTTTGACATCAATCGCCCATTGGTGCTTTGGGGCGGCGGGGATAAGGGCAAAACTTTAATTCGAGCTTTTAAAAATCATGTGCCACCACATTTGCTGCATTGGGTCACGAATAATCTGCGAAAAGTGGGTCAAATCATTGAAAATCAAAAATTAACCCATTATGAAAATATTTTACATTTAAAGCATCCTCAAATCATCACGGCTGTTGCACAACCGAGTGGGCAACTCGAAATTGAAGCGTTTTTACAAAAAAATGGTTTTAAAATGGGGAAAGATTACTTTCCATTTTGTTGAATTAGGGGTTTGAATTAGGGGTTTGAATTAGGGGTTTGAATTAGGATTTTTAGGATTGGAAAGATTGAAAGGATTGATTTCCAATCCTTTTAATCTTTTTTGTTGAATTAGGGGTTTGAATTAGGGGTTTGAATTAGGATTTTTAGGATTGGAAAGATTGAAAGGATTGATTTCCAATCCTTTTAATCTTTTTTGTTGAATTAGGGGTTTGAATTAGGGGTTTTAGGATTGGAAGGATTGATTTCCAATCCTTTTAATCTTTTTTGTTGAATTAGGGGTTTGAATTAGGATTTTTAGGATTGAAAATCAATCCTTTTAATCCTTCTAATCCTAAAAATCCTAATTCAGACCCCCTAATTCATATGAGCGTCTCTAAAAAATGCTTTTCGATGCCAAAACTGGCTTTTATCGCCGCCACTTGCTTCAATGCCTCCAAATTCGGACGACTGCGGATGCCCACAATCAACACATTTTTAGGCGTATGTTCGGTTTCAATAAATTCAAAAACGCTCGTTTTGTAACCATGCGCCTCCATCAACAAGGCGCGAATCCCATCGGTAATCAATTCCGCCTGTCTTTCCTCCAAAATCCCATGTTTCAACACAGGGCGCAGTTCATTTTGCACGTTCATCGCCTTGCGAATCTGCTTATGGCAACACGGCGCGACCATGATAATCGCCGCTTTGGATTGAATCCCTTTCGCAATCGCAATATCCGTAGCCGTATCGCAAGCGTGTAAAGCAATCAACATATCCAATCGTTCCGAATTAAAATTCAAAATATCGGCTGTTACGAAATTTAAATTTGCAAAATGGCATTTTTGAGCTAATTCATTGGAAGCATCCGTCAAGGCAGCGCGTAATTCAAAACCTTGAACCACTGGATTCATGGCTTTGCGCACCGTCAAAAAATCATATAAAGCAAAAGTCAATAAACCTTTCCCACAACCCATATCGGCAATATGTGCATCTATTGGCAACGGATTTTCACGCAACAAATCATCTATAATTTCAATATATCGATTGACTTGTTTGAATTTTTTTTGACCATTTTTAGTAACATTACCTTCCAAATCCGTAATTTCTAATCGATTGAAATACAATTGTTTAGCATCCAATAATCGACTTTTGGAACGGTCATGTTGGGTGGAAATGGGTTCAAGTACGGTACTATTTTTTTTGATGACAAAAGTTATTTCCTTTTTTTTATTCCATAAAAACGTAATTTGTTCTGAAATTAGGAACAAATCGGCATGGAGAAAATCATGGGTCAATCGCTGTTCTAACGTTTGCAAACTCGTTGGAATATCTAAATTTTTAACTTCATCGCGGGTCGCGTATCGGTGCGTACAAGCCAATTTCAATTGTCGTTTAATTTCGACAGGACGAAGGTAAATATTTTTTAAATCACCTCCATTTGCGGTGGGTTTGGCAAGGGTCATTTTGACAAAAGTATTGTCTTTCAATGACTTATCAATGACCGATAAAAAATCTTCAAGGTTTTTCATGCTTCAAAAGAGGGATTCAAGATTCCAAAATATCAAAAATAGCGTCTAATTCATCAAATGATTTTACGCCAACTTGTTCTTCTTCGCCACCCGAAAGGGTTAAGGCGTATGGTTTGATTTTAAATTTAAATGATTCTATATCAGTGGATTGAACATTAATTTTAAAAATAATTTTAAAATCATGCGCCAATTGTTTCAAATCATCTAAGCTGATAAGGGTGCGTTTTTGTTTTAAATCATTCCAATCTATGTTTTCAAAATCCAATTCAAATGCAAGCACAATCGGTTTCAAATGCAACATTTCCGCCCGCAACGTTGCCAAATCCGTCGTCGTTTTCACCACAAAACGTTTGATAACAGGTACTTGAAGCGGTTCCGTATGAATAGACATTAAAAAATCATCAATTTGTACTATATTCAAACTTAATAGATTAGCCCATTCATTGATTTCGGAAACCGATAAACGCGTCCATTTTCCAACAATAGACACCCCTTCCACCCAAGCCGCAATCGCTTTCGCAATCGACGGATTGATGTAATCCGCCGCGCCTTCTGTGAAATGGAACGTCAAATAAGCCACTTCTTTGGCGGCGAAATAACGCGCATCTGTTAAATTTGTAATGCCGTCTGCCTTGATTTTCATTTTTTGATACGATTTGCACGAGTTGGTTTGAATTAGGATTTTTAGGATTTATTAAATCCTAAAAATCCTAATTCAATAATTATTTTTTAACAGGTTTCGCAGGTGCTTTTACCACAGGTTTCGCTGCGGGTTTTGCCACAGGTTTCGCTGCTGCCTTTGGTTTAGCGACAGGCTCCATGCCCACTTCGCTTTCCGCAACAATCAGATACGCACTACCAATTTTCAAAAATTTCAAATAAGAAGGTAATTCACGCACTTTGCCTTCGAGCGTCAATTCTTTCGTAAAATACGCTTTCAACGTATCATTCGTCAATTTTTCGATGCGAATCGAGTCACCCGCAATAGATTGAGACGCGTCAGGATGCTTGTCAAACCAATTATGTTGGTCATTAACACAAAAATCCCTTGTTTTTTTAGCTTCTCCGTAGAAATTGACCAAAGTATCAGCGTAAATCGTGCCGAGCAAAGTGGCATCTTTGATGCTATTCGCCGAATTCCAAGTATTGCATTGCGCCTTGACCGCCGCTTCAATCGGGTCAATCGCTGCAACAGCAGCTTCTTTTTCTTTTTTCTTGCCTTTGCAACCCGAAGCAACGGATACAACCGCGAAAAACAATATTTTTCCGATGTGAATTTTCATAGCTCAATTTTTTGTTAATTTTGGACAAAAGTAATTTAAGTTTGGCAAGTAGCAAAATTTTAGCTTGGTTTCTTTGTTTTTTTTAAAACACATAGAACATATAGGTTTCATAGGACAGATAGGGGCAATCGTTTTTATTGTATGTGTAAATGATTGCCTCTATGTGTCCTATGAAACCTATATGTTTTATGTGTTACCGTAAAATGGTCACGCTGCCTGCATCCGTCAATTCTTTTCCTTTGCATTTAAAACGCGCTTTCCATAAATAAACGCCCGGATTTACCTTGACCCCATTGAAAGTGCCGTCCCAACCAACGCGTTTATCATCGGTATAAAACAATTGCGCCCCCCAAGCATCCAAAATTTCAAAAGAAATCAATCCATCGACGAGTGCGTCAGGATTACTAATATAAAAAGTTTCATTAAGCGCGTCTCCATTCGGCGTAAAAGCGGTTGGAATAAACAGTTTTTCACAATTCAACGTTGACGGGTCAATCACTTTTACGTGAAAACTATCCAAAGCCGTACATTGAGCCTCCTTGAAACGCAAAAAATAAGTAAAATTACCGCCCGCAGTCGGCGTAATCGTCGGACGATAACTCGTCGAATCGCTCACATCCCGAGATGGATTCCATTGAAATTGCGTCGCACAAGTGGAGGTAATATCGGCTCGAACACTGTTGCCCAAGAAAATAATCGTATCTTGATTGGCAATTCGGTCTGGACTGTAATACAAATTGCCCACTTGCTCATCGCTCAACGCGGTGGGATAAATGCGGATTTCATCCAAAAAACCACCAAATTTCTTATCGGTCGTACTCAAACAAGGGCTTTTAGCAATGGACAACGGTTGATCATTGTTCAACGCAACCCGATTTTGGGTGGTGCGTGAATCCAATAATTTGCCATTGACGAAAAGCGACACCTTATTATAAGAGCGCACCACCACGATATGTTGCCAACAACGTCCATACGGCAATCGCGCCGTAAACGAAGCACTTTTACGAGAAGTCTCGGTACATTCGATTTTCAACTGATTGGAAGATGGAATATATTTGATAGCAAAAGAACTATCTTGGGTACAAGCGCGTCGTTTTGAAAAAATATCCAACTCACCAAACCCAGAATTAGAAGGTTTGAAATAAAAACTCAACGAAAAATCGCCCGTCCGAAAATTGTCAAACACCGAAGGACTTAAAAATAGGATTTCGCTCCGAATCCCGTCTAAACGCAAAGCATTGCCTCTCACCCCACAATGCAAAATCGTATCATCCCCAATGACAACAATTTTACTGTTATTGCCACTTTGGTCGGTGATAGGCCAGGAATCAAATGAAAAATGAGCAATCGGCGCGGGTTCTTGCGCGCTTAAAGCACTCGGTTGGCAACCGCAAAGGAGGGCAATTGCCCATGTCAGGAAGCGATAGGGCAATCCGCTATCTTGTTTTATAAGCCTCATAAATGTTTTTTTTCAATGATTACCAATGTTTTATGAAAATAAACTGCTCAATCCGCCAAAACCGCCTAAACTATCTTGCAATAATTTTTGAGCCGCTTCGCCTTCGAGTTCTAATGCCGCTTTGAGGGCGCGATTGACCGCTATGACCAATAAATCCTCCAATTGTTCTTTATCTGCTGCCGCCGCTTGCGCTAAAACAGGGTCAATTTGAATATTCACAATATCCCGATTGCCATTTGCCGTGACGGTGATGCCATCTGCTGTCCCTGTGACCGTTTGAGTCGCCAAAGCCTGACGCATCGCCTCTTGCTTTTCCTCCATGCCGCCTAAAAGATTTCCAAACATAACTTGTTGATTTTGAATTTTTTAGCATTTTGAAACGCCTTTTTACAACAGCCTATTGAGCAATAGAGATGCAGCATTTTGAGTTTCAAAAAAATAATAATGGTTACTTAACGTTTATCTTAAAAAATTATTCCAAAAAATGCCTATTGTTTTATTGATTTTCGCAATCCTCTTTGCACCAAGCAAAATCGAATGGCTTACGCCTACTGAACACGATTTTGGTACGATTCGACAAGGCAAACCGGTCAAAATCATTTTTCAATTCAAAAACAGGACCGACGAACCCATTTTAATTGATAATGTGCGGACTGAATGTGGTTGCACAGAGGCGGAACGGTCGGAATTGCCCATTGCCGCAGGTGCTGTCGGGCAGATTCCAGTGGAGTATGATGCGCAAAAAACAGGTTTTTTTAAGAAAAAAATCACGGTTTGGCTGCATGGACAACGCGTTTCGGAAAAATTGTATATTTCTGGGTTTGTAGAATAAGAAGCGGTGCGCAAAGTGCGGCAAGTTGTAACTTGCCGCACTTTGCGCACGAATTTAAAAGGGCGAAAACCCATCTTCGGGTCTCGCATTCGGATTCAAACCAATATCTAAATCCAATGGAGAACGCGGCATAGCAGCCGTTCCATAAGGAAAATCTGTTTTTGCAACTTCCACCTCTGCCAATGGTTTGGAAAGGTCAAAATCATTGTCCATACTATTCATCCGCGATGAAATGGTTATCACATTTGGGTCGCCATCTGTAAAATTACCGCCTTCATTCATAGGGTCGGAAAATCTAGAAAATTGTCCCTCAAACTTCAATCGAACCTCTCCGATATTCCCATTCCGATGCTTGGCAATGATAATATCAGCCATTCCCTTTGTTGATGCACCATCTTCATATTCTGTTAATTGATAATATTCTGGACGATAAATAAAAGATACTATGTCACTATCCTGTTCAATGGCTCCGCTATTATGGCTAATAATGCTATCAGCAAGCCAAGAGCTTGTTTCTGGAACAGTCAAATCATACACATCTTCTTCTGCAAAAAACTCAATATTCAAAATTTTATCCCAAAATAAATCATTTTCAACCAATTTTATCAATTTTTCATCTTGTAAAGCAATCGCATAAGATGCTAATACTTCTTTGGAAGGAGCATGTTTAAAGCTAATAGAAAGTTTATTTCTCATGTCACAAATATCGCGTTTTACGAGATTTTTTTCTTTCATTTTTTCTTGCACGTAATCATAAATTTCTATGGGTATTGTATCAATATTTGTATTACTTTTTTTACTTGCTAAATAAGTTTTTAATTCATCAATATTTGTTGACTTAGCACCATAGCCGCCAATATGCTTGATAAATATTTCTTGATCCCGTTTGCCTGATATTTCTACAGAAAACATATTTCGATACTTTTTGCCTTGCGGATTTTCGCCTTGTACAACAGTTCTAATACGAGTTACAATTCCAAAACGCAATAATAACATTGATACGTCATCAGCTAATTGTTTACTATTGGTTGAAAAACAAACCCTTGAAGATGTGACTTTTTCGGGTTTTGGAACAAAAACAGTTCCATCTGTTGCCCAAAAATGTTTTAAAAACAAAGCAACTTGTTCATTATTCAATTGAAAAATGCAATCGGGGACATGTTTTTCATGCGACCGTTCATTAAAAACACCAATTTCACGCAACCAAAGGTTCAAACCCGCAGGATGCCAACGATTTCCATTATTACTAAAAACCAATTGATGCCAAGTCATTTTCTTGCTTTCATGCCGATTCACAATACTACCAAATGCTTTCTGGGCGCACGTTTTAACAATGTAACTATTTGCTTCTGAGGCAGTTGTGTAACGAAGTGGCTGATGTGAAAGATAGGAACCATCGCCCATCAAATGAGCCAAAAGTATAATTCTTTCATCCTCCATTTTAATAGGATTCGTAGGTTCAGGCAAATGATGTGCCAGCGCAAGTCTATCACCTGCTTTCAATTCGCCCACTGTTTTCCAACCATCAAAAGCATATAAACGATGTTCCGCAGTTGCTTTAATACTACGTCCACTCGCTAATTTTACTTCATAAACCTTTTTCTTTCCAACGGGCCATACCAAATCGGCTTCTTTCTCAACAATTCGTTCAGAAGTCGGATCCATGGAAAGCACCTTGACTTGCTTGCCCACCAAATCTTGAATTTTCACCAAGCGTCCATCACTCAAAACGACACGCGTATCGCCCGTCACACATTCACGCAAATCCGACAATTGTGGTTTTTTAGAGCCGCCCCGTGTTTCCACCGCACGACTCAATTGCGATAACGCCAAAACAGGCACATTTAACTCTTTCGCCAACCCTTTCAAAGAGCGCGAAATCATACTAATTTCTTGTTCCCGATTACCACCCCGATTCCCCTCACCCGCCGTCATCAATTGCAAATAGTCAATAATCACCATTTCAATCTTATGTTGGGCTTTGAGTCGGCGGCATTTAGCCCGCAATTCAAAAATACTAATGCCGGGCGTATCATCTATATAGATGGGCAATCTCGAAAGTCGGTCAATCGCAGTCGGCAATTTCTCCCAATCCTCTCCTGACAATTTGCCATCACGCATCCGTCCGCCTTCAATATTGCCTTCTAACGACAAAAGGCGTTGCACCAATTGCAAATTTGCCATTTCCAATGAAAAAATGGCTACTGGAAAGCCTTTTTTTGCCGCATTATGCGCCAAACTTAGCGTAAACGCCGTTTTTCCCATCGCAGGACGCGCCGCAATGATGACCAAATCCGACCGTTGCCAACCCGATGTGACCTCATCCAGAGCCGCCATCCCAGAAGGAATGCCCGTCATGCCCCCTTGTTCGCGCATTTGTTCAAGGTGTTTCAAAAGTTTGCCCGCTAAGGTATTCAAACCTTCAAAACTCCGCGATAAACTGGCTTGATTGATATTAAACAAATTTTGTTGGGCTTTGTCCAACAAATTCAAAGGGTCTGTCGTGCCTGCATACGCATCCGTAATCACTTCCGTCGAGATGCCAATCATCTCGCGCAAGACGTATTTTTGTAAAATCAATCGCGCATGACTCTCAATATGCGCCGAAGAAGCCACTCTTTCGGTCAATTGCACCAAATAATATGGATTTCCGCCGATTCGGTCCATCGTCCCCATGCGCTGCATCTGCTCAAACACCGTCAAACGGTCAATCGGTTGCGTCGCTTGGAAAAGGGCTTTCGCCGCCGCAAATATCGCTTGATGCGCTTCGGTATAAAAACATTCTGCTTTCAACACCTCCACAATCTTGGGAAATGCTTCGTGGTCAATGAGGATGCCGCCCAAAACTGCTTCTTCAAGCTCCAAGGATTGCGGTGGCAATTTGCCAAAAACCACACTTGATAGGTCATTACTATTATTGCGGCTACTTTTGCCCTTGTTGTAAGACCCGTTTTTATTCACATAGCCAACTTGCTGATTATTTTGCTCTTCCATGCGGGTATATTTGGATGTCTCAGGTTCTTTTCGGCAAAGGTAAATCCGATTCGCCATATCCCACAGAAAAGTTATGAACGTTGGTGTGTGGATAACTCACTTCAAAATGTGGATAACTCATTACTTTGATTTAAAAAGTACTTTTTTTGCAGGCTTGCCAAACATTTATTTTGGATACACGGGATTTAAAAACAAAAATTTGTTAAAAATGCTTCTTTACAAACACCCAAAAAATGTGATGATAATATATATAAGTTTAAAAAATATCAAACTTGGATAGTTGAAACATATAGGGCACATAGGAGGCATAGGACACATAGGGGCAACTGTTTTTATTTTTGTTTCTTGAACGAAAATAAAAATGATTGCCCCTATGTGTCCTATGCCTCCTATATGCCCTATGTGTTTCAACAGTTAACTCATTTCCAATGCTTTAGCCACAAATGCCTCCCATTCGGCAAAATCCTTTTTTTTCATCACGCGTGGAAATTTATGTTGCCCGCCCATTTTACCTTTCGATTCCATCCACTTGATGAACAAATTGGGCGGCACAATGTGCATCTGAATATCATGTAAAACCGAAGTTCGTTCCGTCGCATAATCATCGTTGATGCGACAAAGTTCGCCATCCAATAAACTGCCAAATTGCGCCGCATCCACCTGCGGGTCGCAACCCACATACCACCGATGCGCATAACTGCCCTTATCTACTACTGCACAAACCGTAAATTCTCTAATTTTCGTATTCAAAATTTTTTGCACATATTCAATACCCGAATTCATATTGCCCACAGAAAGGTGTTCCCCGCAAACGCTCAAAAAATGCTTGGTACGCCCTGTTATAACAATTTCTTTACGTCTAAAATCCGTAAAACGCACCGTATCGCCAATCAAATAGCGCCATGCACCCGCACAGGTACTCAACACCAATGCGTAATCAACATCTGTTGTTACATCATTGACTGTCAATGTTTTAGGTTGCCCTTTGAGGTTGCCATCGCCATCAAAATTCGCATCGTTGAAGGGGATAAATTCAAAAAAAATACCATTGTTAGTCAACAATTCCATTGACCGCGTTTCGGGTCGATTCTGATACGCGATAAAACCTTCTGATGCCAAATACGTATCCACATAAACCATCGGTTTGCGCATCATCGCCTCAAAACTGCGTCGATGTGGCTCAAAAGAGATGCCGCCATGCACAAAAGCCGTCAAATTAGGCCATATTTCATGAATATCTTTGACTTTATGGTATTCCACAATTTTTTCAATCATCAATTGATTCCAAGACGGAATCCCACTGATAAAAGCCACATCCCAATCTTTGGCGCGTTCCGCAATGCGCTGTAAACGCATTTCCCAATCAGCAATCGCTGCGATTTCGCCTTCGGGTTTCGACACACCGCGAATCCAAAACGGGCGTTGACTGATGTTAATCCCACTCAAATCGCCTACAAAATAACCGCCTTTATCTTTTAAACTCGTCGAACCACCCAACATCACATTATCTTTCGTGTACATGTCAGGGTTAATATTGTATCGTGTCAACGAAAAAAAGACTTTCATCCCCGCCCGCCGCATCGCTCGAATCATCTCTTTGGTGACGGGAATATGCTTCGACGGCGAGCCAGTCGTGCCAGAACTGAGCGCGAAATATTGGATTTTGCCAGGCCAAGTCACATCAGGTTCATTTTGAAGGCTGCGATACCACCACTTATCGTGCATCGAATCGTAATCGTGCAACGGGATTTTAGCTTGAAATTGTTGAATCATTGCCTCTGTCGTGGGCGCGTTCAAGATAGATTCAAAATCATAATGTTTGCCAAAAGCCGTATTTTGAGCTTTTTTAAGCAACCTTTTGAACGTTTTATGTTGTTGATCGATGGGCAAGAGGCGAATTGCCTGCACGCTGCGTGCAATTTTAAAACTGCGTTTGATAATATTTCCAAGTAGGCGCATAAATTCCGTTAATTAGATTTTAATTTGGTTGATGTTTTTAAACGGTGAATGTTGCTTTTTAATGCTACAAAACTACTTACTTTGTCCCAAAAATCGTTTTTTTTTAGACCAATTCATGAAAAAAGCGAATTTTCGCTTTTTTTAACTAAATAACCTAAGTTGCGCGGTAGGCGGCTTCGCCGCCCCAAAAGAGGGAGATAAGGTCGTGTGTGTTTTGTTTTTAAAATTTTACTTCGCAAAATTTTAAAAACAAAACACACACGACCTTAAAAAACTTTTTGCTGGCGTAGGCGGCATTACCACGCAACTTAGGTTAAATAAAATTTGCAAATCACCTTGTAGTCGGGAAATCTATTACCCACGTTTCAGGGGAAATAAATTGCCCGACTACGATGGTACAAGTTTCAAAAAATGAATCCTTTTTTTCGACGTGCCACTGATGCAGACGCATCTGCGCTATGGACTATCATCGAACCCATTTTATCGAAAGGCGATACTTGGGTTTTCGCCCCGCCCCAAACGGCGGAAGACCGCAGCAACATTTTAGCTTATTGGCTTGCCGCCGATAAATGGACTTATGTGTATCTGGTTCAAAATCAAATCGTTGGCATCTTTTTCATCAAAGCAAATCAGCCTGATTTGGGAAATCATATTGCGAATGCAGGTTATATGACGCATCCCGATTGGCGCGGGCAAGGGATTGGGTATCAAATGGGTTTGTTTTCGTTGGCGGAAGCGCGGCGATTGGGTTTTGAAGGCATGCAGTATAATATGGTCGTGAAAACCAATGAAAATGCAGTGCGTTTGTGGCAACGATTGGGTTTTAGCATTGTTGGGACGCTGCCGAAAGTGTTTCGGCATCCGAGTTTAGGGCGAGTGGATGCCTATGTGATGTTTCAAAGCCTGCTTAGGAACGAGCCAAATGCGTAGGAGTCGGAAAATTTATTTCCCGGTTACAGCGATATTCCATCGAAAAGAATACTTTTGTTCCAATTAAAAAATTTAAAATGACTTTTATGGTTCGACACATCCCAAATTTATTGACATTGATAAATGTCTTTTGTGGTTGTTGCGCGTTGGTTTGTATTTTAAAAATGCAATTTCAATCGGCGGCATGGTTTATTTTGGGGAGCAATATCGCCGATTTTTTCGACGGTGCGGCAGCAAGATGGTTGCGCATGCCTTCCGAAATGGGCAAAGAATTGGATTCGTTAGCAGATATGGTTTCGTTTGGCGTAGTGCCGGGAGCGATTTTGTACCAATTATTAGCCCAACATTTCCCCTCCGATAGCGTGCCGAATGGGGCAGCAATGCCTGCATTCATCGTTACTTGTTTTTCTTGTTATCGACTTGCCAAATTTAATTTGGACACACGGCAGACCGAAGGCTTTATTGGAATGGCAACCCCAAGTAGTACCATTTTTTGTACGGGCTTAATGCTGTTATCCATTTCTGATAAAACGAATCATTGGGGATGGAGCGCGTTCTTATTACAGGCAGGGACGTTATACGGATTTGTCATTTTGCTCTCGTATTTGTTGATTGCGGAAATACCCATGTTCAGCCTTAAAATAAAAGGCATTGGGTGGCAAGGCAACGAAATGCGTTGGACTTTTCTCGGACTTGCATTGGGATTATTGTTAATATTACAAGAACTTGCCTTTGCACCCATTATCATCACTTATGTTTTATTAAACATAGGTCAATGGTTGTGGCGTTTAAAAAATGGTCTGAATTAGGATTTTTGGATTAGGATGCTTCGGATAGGAAAGATTATAAGGATATTTTTAGTTAAAATTCGAGTTTTCACCCCCAAATATCCTTATAATTTTTCCTATCCGAAGCATCATTCAAAAATTTTCAAATACTAAAAAATCCTAATTCAAACCATTAATAGTTATGGATAGGTTTTGAAGTGTTGATTCATGTAATCAGCCATTTTCTTGGCGACAAAGATGGCTGCTAAAATCAGGGTATAGGTTAACGTTGCTGTCATTGTTAGTGAAAGGGTCGTTTTAGGAAATAATTAAAACAAAAAATTTCATCTTAACCATTCTTAGTGAGAGTTGATGTTAAAGTTAATAAAAAAATTTCAATGCTCGATGTAAAAATAACAAGATTTTTCAATGCACCATAATATAAAGCAATTTTTAGACGAATGTGTCGAAAATTATGAGCGTCCTGCCTTCATACAGGACGACCCTATTTCCATACCACACCGTTTTTCGCGGTTACAAGATATTGAAATAATTGCCTTTTGGGTATCCATGTTGGCTTGGGGCAAGCGGAAAACCATTATCCAAAAATCAATGCAACTCATTGATTTAATGGACAATACGCCTTATGATTTTATAAAAAACCACCAAGAAAAAGATAGAAAACGGTTTTTAAATTTCAAACACCGCACGTTTCAACCATTAGATGCACTCTACTTTGTTCGTTTTTTTCATACATATTATCAAAATAATGATTCGTTAGAAACGGCATTTGTTACTTCAATATTGCCTACATCCCCAACTATCGAAGCAAGTTTATTGAATTTTAACAAATTGTTTTTTTCTTTGGAGGATTGCCCAGACCGCACTCGGAAACATGTGAGTTCGCCTGTGACGGGTTCGGCTTGTAAACGGTTGAATATGTTTTTGCGGTGGATGGTTCGGTCGGCGGACAAGGGCGTTGATTTTGGGTTGTGGAAAAACATTCAGCCTGCGCAATTGTTGATGCCGTTAGATGTGCATGTGGAACGAGTGGCGCGGCGATTCCAATTGTTGACCCGCGACAAAGCGGATTTTAAAGCCGTCTTAGAATTGACTGCGAACTTGCGACAATTCGACCCGAATGACCCTGTTAAATATGATTTTGCGTTATTTGGGTTAGGCGTAAATGATTCATTTCCAACTTTTTAATATTGAATTTTAACCATGTTATACGAGCAAATCCAAGAAAGCCTCCAATTCATCCGCCAAATCACGGATGCACAGCCTCCTGTCGGCATCATTCTCGGCACTGGTTTAGGCGATTTTACGGACATTATTCAACATAAAATTGAAATTAATTATGCCGACATTCCCCATTTTCCCGTTTCGACGGTTGAAAGTCATCAAGGTAAACTGATATTTGGACAGGTGGATGGCAAATCGGTTGTTGTGATGTCGGGGCGTTTTCATTGGTATGAAGGTTATTCGATGCGGCAAGTCACGTTTCCTGTTCGTGTTTTGAAAGCCTTGGGGATTGAAACCATTGTGATTACCAATGTTTCGGGCAGTACGAATGCGACGATTTTAGCGGGTGATTTGGTTTTTGTGCGAGACCATATTAATATGATGCCCGATAATCCATTGCGCGGGGTGCATGATGCACGATTGGGGGTGCGCTTCCCCGATATGGCTCATACCTATGATAAAACATTGATTCAGAATGGATTAGCGTTTTGTCAAAAAAATCAGATTCGAGCTTGTACGGGCGTTTATGTTGGTTTTCCGGGTCCCAATTTGGAAACACCTGCGGAATATCGCTTTCTGAATGGAATCGGTGGCGATTTAGTAGGCATGTCCACCGTACCCGAAGTATTGGTTGCGAAACATTCCAATTTGAAAATTGTCGTTCTGTCTATCGTTTCCAATCAATGTTTTCCGCCCAACATCATTCAAGAAACGACCTTGGAATCTGTCATCGCACTCGCAAAAGCCACTGCGCCAAAATTACAAGCCGTGATACGACATTTATTAGTTTAAATTATAATTTTAAATACTTTGTTTATAAAATTGCCATTTGATAGCATTTGATAATGGTTTTTGAACTATTCAAATTGTATCACGAAGATAGTATCCATTAGATGCTTCCTAAAAAATAAGTGCAAAATAAAGTAGAATTTAAGAAATTCTATTACTTTGCGCCCGCTTTCAGTGTAAAGCCAAATTAAAACCATATTAATCACCTTAAAAATATACTATCTCATGGAAAACAATACCATGACTGCATCCGCAGCAAAAACCATTTCATTTAAAACGCCTTTTCCTGGTCCGAAATCCAAAGCGATTTTGGAACGCCGTATCGCCAATATGCCCGCAGGCGCGGCGCGAGCGACCGATGTAGTCGTCGCTTCGGCACGCGGCGCGGTGGTGACGGACGTTGATGGCAATACTTTTTTAGATTTTGCAGGCGGTATCGGCATGTTGAATGTCGGCAGTTCCCCTGAAAATGTGGTCAAAGCGGCTAAAAAACAGTTGGATCAGTTCATCCACTCGTGTCTCATCGTTTCGACCAATGAACCTGCCGTCGAATTAACCGAAATGTTACATCGATTAACGCCCGGTACGTTCCCGAAAAAGACGCTTTTGGGCAATTCTGGGGCGGAAGCAGTGGAAAATGCGGTCAATATTGCCAAATATTACACACAACGCCCTGCGGTTATCGTGTTTGAGGGCGCGTATCACGGTCGGACGCATTTGACGATGAGTTTGACGAGTAAATACAATTTGTTTAAAAAAGGGTATGGTTCGATGGTTTCGGACATTTATCGCTTGCCCGCACCGAATATGTATCGGATTCCAGAAGGTTTCACGGCGGAGCAATATCTTAACTATTTGATTTCCAATCTCGAACATGCGTTGACGGCACAAGTCGATCCATCTGCGGTGGCGGCAATTTTGATTGAACCCGTACAAGGCGAAGCGGGTTTTGTACCGATGCCGAAAGCATTTTTGCAAAAATTACGCGAAATTGCGGATAGGCATGGTATCGTATTAATTTTTGATGAAATACAATGTGGCATGGGGCGCACAGGCAAATTGTTTGCTTGCGAACATACGGGCGTGATTCCCGATATGATTACGACGGCAAAATCTTTGGGCGCGGGTTTCCCGATTTCGGCGGTCACGGGGCGTGCTGAAATCATGGATGCACCGCATTTGGGCGGTGTCGGCGGCACTTATGGCGGCAATCCGGTGGCATGTGTGGCGGCGATTGAGGCATTGAAAACCCTTTCAAGTCCTGCATTTTTAGAAAAAACCAATCAAGTGGGCGCAAAAATTGTTAAAATCATGACCGCTTGGCAGAAAAAATATGCTTGTGTGGGCGATGTACGCGGATTAGGCGCGATGAATTTGATTGAATTTGTCAAAGATAAAAAATCAAAAACGCCTGATGCCGATTTCACGATTGAGGTGATTAAAGAGGCGGTTGCCAATGGAGTCATGTTGATTCGGGCGGGCTTATTTTCCAATTGTATCCGATTATTGCCGCCGTTGGTGATTACGGATGCGCAATTGGAAGAAGGGATGGCGGTGTTAGAAGCGGCTATTGCCAAAGCGCATCAAAAAAGAAATTTGTAACACATAGAACACATAGAACACATAGGGGAGATAGGACACATAGGGGAAAATAGGATACATAGGATACATAGGGCAATCTTTACGGATTCGTTTAGGATTTTAAGGGTCATTGATAAGTAAGCAAGCAGTGAAACTTAAAATGCAAATATAAAAATGCCCCTATGTGTCCTTTGTCCCCTTATGTATGCTATGTGTTTTAAAATAGTTTAATTGAATATCAAAATATTTCATGTATAAATTGCCTATTTTCAATGATGCACACATTCATATTTGGAAAGTGGGCGACCTCTTGACGTATATGCTTGATTTGCGCGGTGTGACTTCCATTGCCGAAATGCAAGCAAAAATAGTTGATTTTGCTCAAAAAAATCCAAAAAATGAGTGGATTTTGGCACGCGGTTTCAATGAAGCCTTGTTCACAGATGGTAGGATGCCCGACCGACACGATATTGATAAAGTTATCGTTGACCGCCCTGTTCACATCATTCGGACGTGCGCACATGTGGTAGTTTTAAATACGTTGGCGATGCAACGCATTGGTATTCAACGAGATACGCCTGTTCCCGCAGGTGGTGAAATTAAAAAAGATGTGCATGGGTATCCAAATGGCATCTTGACGGAAACGGCTTTGGGTTTGGCGAAAGCCAAAATACCGCCGCCGTCTCCTGCTGCGTATCGGCAAATGGTTTTAGCGGCGCAAGAGGCGTTTTTAAAAGTCGGGATTGGGGCGGCGACAGACCCTGCGGTGCATCCCGAATTGTTGGAAGTGTATCATCAAATGGCGGCGGCTGGCGAGTTGAAAATCCGCATCAATGCCATTCCGATTATGGTTCCTGATGGGGCAACTGCGGCTTTGCCTTTGCCAAAACGCCATGAATCGACCTTTTTGAATGTCAATGCGGTCAAATTCTTTGCAGATGGCGGTCTAAGTGGGAAAACGGCAGCTGTTAGACATGGTTATAAAAATACAAGTGAAAAAGGCGTAATGCGTTTAGAAGGCGATTTTTTCAAACAAATTGCTTTAAATGCGCAAGCCGCAGGATTCCAATTGGCAACACACGCGATTGGGGATATGACGATTGAAATGGTTTTAAATACGTATGAATCCATTCACAAATATAACAAAACAGGGATTCAACATCGGATTGAACATTTGGGTTTACCCGAATTGTCGCATTTGATTCGGATGCGAGAGATGGGCGTTCATTGCGTTTCGCAACCCGTGTTTTTATACGAATTGGGTTCCAATTATCGGCGTTATTTGCCTGATTTTTATTTGGAAAATGTTTTTCCGTATCGGAGTGTTTTGGATGCGGGCGTTAATTTAGCATTCTCATCGGACGCGCCTGTGGTGCGCGAATTTAATCCATTGGTTGGGATTCAAAATGCGGTGGAACGAATTGATAATCAAGGATTTACAATTGGAAAACATCAACGAATTACAGTTGTAGAAGCCATTCATGCCTATACGCAAGGGGCAGCTTTGGCGAGTCAACAACCGATAAATATTAAAACGGATTATGTTGTTTTAAACCACAATCCAATGGATATTGCAATTCATGATATTGGAAAAATAAAAATTTTAGAAACTTGGGTCGCTGGGAAACAACAGTTTAAAGGTAATTTTGTTTGAGTTAGTAATTCAAAAAATCACCTAAGCATCCGAAAAGGACGCATCACATCCTTAAAAATGCAGATTGATGATGATTGAAAACGGAGGAAGTGCCGCTTCGGGCGCGGTGGCAAATAAAAAAACAAACCGTGTAAACACCTTGCCCAAAGTCGCTGTGCAACAAAAAGCAGTCGTACCGCCAACCCCGATTTACAAATTAGGGATGGCTATTGGAAATACTTTTACCGATTTTGTTTTGTTAAACACTGCAAATGGCAATTTATATTTTGACAAAATCTTGACTACCTATCCTGACCCTATCGAAGGGCTGTTGGAAGGCATGCGCGTTTTATTGGAAAGACATAAGGTTTTGCCAAGTCATATTCGTACGATTATACATGGGACGACCGCTATCAACAAGGCTCTTTTGGAACAAAATGGGGCAAAAACAGGATTGATTACGACCCAAGATTTTAAAAATAGATTGGAAATAGGGCGCGATTTGGAGGCTATTTCTAATATCATTACCAAATCATTTGTCCCAATAGATTTATGTTTTGGCATTTCAGAACCCTTGAATATCAATGAGTTAGCATCTATGATACAAGATTTCAGTGTGCAAAATGGGATTTCAATAGGTGTTTGCCTACCAAACGCGCTTGAACAAAAAATTGCAGACTTTTTGAAACGCCGATTTCCAGATATTTACGTCAGTTTATCGTCCGAAATTACGCCTGATATTTCAATAGATGAACGCGCTGCGGCAACAGTTATGAATGCCTATCTTCAACCGATTGCCCATCATTATTGGAATGAATTAGAAAAAAAATTAGAAAGTATTGGTTTTAAAGGCATTATACATACCATCAATGCAGCAGGCAGATTAACGATGTTGGAAAATGCGCGTAAAATGCCTATTCAATCCTTAGCATCTGGTTTTGCAGGCAGTGCGATGATGGGGGTATCGGTTTGCAAAATATTAAAAATATCGAATGCGTTAACCCTTGATATGGGTGGAACGACGGCTGAAGCTGCCTTGATTCGCAAAAATGCACCTGTATGGACGAATGGTTTTGAAAAAAAAGAAACTCATTTGCCAGTTCGGATGCCCGTAATTGATAGGATTGTCATGGGCTCGGGCGGTCATGCGATAGCGCAGGTAGGCGCGGATGGCTTGTTAGTGGTGGGTCTCGAAACGGCGGATGCCTCTATTGGGGCGGCATGTTATGGGCGCGGCGGTACGGAACCGACTGTAACCGATGCTGATTTAGTGCTTGGTTTTTTAAATGAAAACCACTTTTTATTGCTACATAAAAATTTGTCAATCAAGGTTTTAGATGAAAAAATAGCGCAACCATTAGGTATTTCTGTTGCAGAAGCGGCTTGGGAAATACATCAAATGGCAGCTCAAAATAGGGCAAATGCAATCCAAATGGATTTGATAGAACGCCATTTAGAATCGCCTTCTTTTTCGGTGATTGCGCTTGGTGGGGCGGGTGCAGTACAGGCGTTTGCGTTAGCGCGTTTGTTGCGCACCCCGCAATTGGTGATTCCAGTAGGTGCGGGTGTTGCTTCCGCGCTTGGTTTTTTGGTTGCGCCAATGGGTTTGGAGTCGATTTGGACAGATGTGCGGCGCATTTCAACGGTAGATTGGGCAAAAGTGACCCTATTTTTGCGTCAAGCAACTCAAAAAGGCTATGATTTTTTAAAAAAAGCAGGCGTTTCGGCAACGCAAGCCATCCTACAACGATTTGTAACCATGCGTTATGCGGGTCAGGAACTTGAAATTACGGTACTTTTGCCGAATGATATTAATTTAATTCCTACTTTGATTACCAGTATAGAACGCCATTTTGATACTGAATACAAAGCGCAATATGGTACTTTAATGCCCGAAATAGAGCGCGAAATCGTCACTTGGCGGGTCGTTGTGAATACGTCAACCCCCATTTTGCCACTAAAACAGGTTGTTCATCCTGCGCAAACGCGCCATTTGACGGAAAATAGAGCATTAAAAGGGCATCGTCCCGTGTATTTGGGGACGCATTTTATCGAATGTCCTGTTTATGATAGGGCTGCATTGCGGGTGGGCGAGCCGTTTTCGAGCCCTGCGCTGATTGAGGAAGCGGAAACGACAGTGGTTGTGGGCGAAAATGCAACGATTCATTTGGATTCATTTGGAAATATTATCGTAGATTTGCACTATTAAAAGTAAAAATATTTTAAATGGAAAGTAAAAGACAAAAGCAAGTTGCGGAGTTAATCAAACGCAATTTCAGTATTGTATTGCAACAAGAAGGCGGTTATCTGTACGGGCATGACGTGTTAGTGACGGTGACGACCGTACATATGTCGCCCGATTTGGCATTAGCGAAGATTTATTTGAGCGTGTTCAATACCGAAAATAAACAAGAACCTTTATTGATGTTGGAAACCGAAATCATTCGTTTGCGCCAAGCTTTGGGGCAGCGCATCCGGAAATTGGTACGCATTATCCCAGAAATTGCTTTCTATTTGGATGATACGATTGATGAAATGTATCGGGTAGAAGAATTGATGAGCCGCCTGCACCGAGACGGACAAATGGGAAAAGAGGATAAATAATTGGAATCAAGTGTATAAGGAATGACCTCAGCAAATTTAGAAGCGCGTTTCAACGAAAAATTGGCAAGCGAAGGCAAAATCATGGACGGCGCGGCGATTGTGAATCAAGTGCCGCTTTGTCGCACGTCCTAATGGAAGCGGCTGCGTACGCTCAAAAAAATAACACATAGCTCACATAGGAAGACATAGGACACATAGGGGAGGGCATTCTTTTTGAGGATACTTGCATCCTCAAAAAGAATGTCCTTCTATGTCTTCCTATGTGAGCTATGTCCTTCTATGTGTCCTATGTGAGCTATATCCTTCTATGTGTCCTATATCCTTCTATATCCTTCTATGTGTCCTATGTCCTTCTATGTAAACTATGTGTTTAATTATCAATCATTTATGTTAAAAAAAAATTGGATTTGGTCATTGCTGATACCCGTTTTTTACATTTGGGGTTCGGTTTTAATCAACAATGAAAATCATCATTTGCGTTATATTTGGACGGATGCAGAAGGATATTACATCTATTTGCCCGCGCTTTTCGTGCATGGCAGTTTCCAACAAATTCCCTGTCGAGATTCGGGAACGATTCATTATTTGCCGCCTCATAACAAGGTGTTTACTAAATTTACGTATGGAACGGCGTTTTTAGAATCCCCTTTTTTTTTGATGGCGCACCTTTCTCGGCAAATTCAAGGGCTGCCTTTGAATCTCGCTTATACGGAAGATTATGGCGTAAGTATTTTGTTAGCGGCGAGTTTTTACTTCGTATTGGGCATTTTTTTCCTTTTTCAGACCTTAAAACGACATTTTGAATCCCAATGGGTGATTTATTTGGCTTTGGCGAGTTTGACGATAGGTTCAAACGCACTCTATTATACGATTCGGCAACCGGGATATTCGCATATTTATTCGTTCGCGCTCATCTCCATTTTCATCTATTATACACCCATTTTCCTCCAAAATATTACCAAACGCAGTACTTTTTGGATGTCCTTATTATACGGATTCATCGTTTTGATTCGCCCGACGAATGCGAGTATTTTTTTATTTTTATTGCTATATGATTGTTATTCAATGGAAAACGGATTCAATCGTTTTCGATTTTGGATACAACACTTGCGTTATTTTTGGGTTGCTTTGTTGGGCATTTTAATACCCATGTTGCCACAAATGCTGTATTGGCAATACCTATTTGGAAAACCCGTCATGTATTCGTATGAAAATGCAGGTTTTGATTGGTATCATTCCAAAATGTACAACGTTTGGTTTGATGTTTTGAATGGACTTTTTCCATATACGCCGATGATGGGAATGGTTGTTTTGGGGATTATTTTGTCCATTTGGCATCAAAAAATGAATGGTTGGTTAATAGGTATGTTATTTTTACTCATGTCTTATGTATTTGGAAGTTGGTGCATGTGGTGGTTTGGCGGCGCACATGGACAACGCAGTTTTGTAGAATATATGCCATTCTTTTCATTACCAATGGCTTATCTATTCGATTTTTTATTCAAACAAAAATTATGGATAAAAACAATGGGTATCTTGACAGCTTTAATTTTGATTTTTATGAATATCAAAATGACGAATGCACATGAGGGCGGCTGGTTTGGAGATGATTGGACTTGGGCAGCGTATTGGCGTACTTTATTGGATAAAAACAATGGGTATCTTGACAGCTTTAATTTTGATTTTTATGAATATCAAAATGACGAATGCACATGAGGGCGGCTGGTTTGGAGATGATTGGACTTGGGCAGCGTATTGGCGTACTTTATTGAATTAGGAATAAAGTATCATACAATTCCATTTATATATTACAAAAAAAAATTAAAAAAAAAGGATTCATACCCCTTTACAAATAAATCGAATCTCCTTATCTTTGTAGCTACTATCAAAAAACATAACAAATATCCGTACTATGAAGCATTCCTATTTTCCGTTCCTATCTGTAACGGTGTTGCTGCTTTTAGGCATGCAGCACAGCAGGGCGCAATCCGCAGACGATATAATGCCCTATGTTCAGCAACATCAAAAAATAGCGGTTCGAGTTGCCGAACAGACAGGTATTCCTGCGAGTATCTTGTTATCCCAAGCCATTTTGGAGGGCAATGCAGGTAAAAACCATTTAGTTTTGCGCGGCAACAATCATTTTGCCCTCAAATGTGGCAATGATTGGTCGGGTGAAACCTATGAAGTCATGGCAGATGAATATGATGCGAATGGCGATTTGATAACCTCTTGTTTTCGACAATATCGGTCGAAAGAAGCCTCTTTTGAAGATTTTGCTGCATTTTTGAGTCGCCCGAATCGAGCCAATCGGTTTGGTTTTTTGTTTAAATTGCCCCGAAAAGACTATCAAGCATGGGCTTATGGCATCGAACAAACGTTGCATCCGCAACAAAAAGGGTACGCAACTCAATTAACTCACTTGATTGAAGATTACAAGTTGAATCGTTTCGATAATATTTCCCAAGAGGAAATGCGCAATGAAGAAGCCTTTTTAAAAACGGGTTTTCAACACAATAATCGCGTCAAAGTGGTTTATACGGAATTGGGTCAGAGTTTGGAACAAATTGCTGGAAAATATGATATTAAACTCAGCAAATTGTGTCAATACAATGATTTAGACCTTGTGGCAACAAATGCACCGTTCGCAGTTGGTACGCCGATTTATTTACAACCCAAAAAATCCTATTCGCATGATAATTCTTTTGCCTATCATCAAGTGAAATTTGGGGAAAATATGCACCAAATCGCACAAATGTATGGGATTCGTTTAAAAGATTTATATAAAAGAAATGGATTGGTCATGGGCGCACAACCTGCTGCTGGTCAACGAATTATGTTGCGCAAACCTATTGCAGAAGCCGCAGAAGATGCCTTTTCAATGCAGGAAACCACTGCTGAAAGAGCTTTGCGCAATCGTTCAAGCATAAATAACAATGGTTTTACAGAACCTAATTCATCTGTTTTCAATCGGGAAGAAAACGATAAAACGCCTTCGGGCGAATTACCTGCGATTGTGCCACAATATTACAGTAATACGACTCCTGCTGCGCCTGCGCATTATAGTGCGCCGACGCATTCGCCGACTTATACGAGTGGTTCGGTTTCAATGAGTAACATTGTTTACACGTCTGATGGAATGCCTGTTACGAGTACAGTGGTGCCTGAAAGTGCTGTCATTCGACATGAATATATCCATTCAGAGCCGACTTTAGCGCGGAAATTGACTCCTATCAAACCTGCAAAAATGAGTACACCGAGTCTCGCAAAAGCACAAGAGCAGCGCGTAACGACTTATGTACCCTCTAAACAACAGCCAAAAGGAGCTATTACACCTTATTATTTACCGAAAACGGCGCAAAAATCCATTTTAGATTACCATATGGTGCGTTCTGGCGAAACTTTATTTGGCATTTCTCGAAAATATGGAATGGATGTAGATACATTAAAACGATTGAATCGAATGAAAGATAACGTGATTGTGGAAGGACAGAAATTACGCGTTAAGTAATTGAATTGTTGTGCAAAGTGCGAACAGTTGAAACCGTCCGCACTTTTCGCTTCCTTTAAAAACAAATTATTGAAAAAGTGCGGGCAGTTGAAAACGAATTATTGGATTTACCGCGCCAAAATAATTGCTGAAAGCGCGGGCGCGTAATACCGAGTTCCTTTAAAATCGTGAATGCCTTTTTCCATAATGCGTTCTCCATCCAAAATGACTTTCCATTTGCCTTCGGGCAAAGGGATGGGAGCTGATTGTTGGGTGGCATTATAAATAACAATCATTTCTTTCCATTTATCGCCCGCTTTTGCACCATTCAGCGTGTAGGCAACAATGCCCGCCTCTGTTTTCAAAAATTGCAAATTTTCGCGAATGGCTGTTGCGGTGGGCATCCGAAACGCAGGATGATTCCGACGCAAAGCAATTAATTTTTTAAAATAATCAATCGAAATTTTATTTTTAGCCGCCCGTTCCCAATCCAAATAATTGATGTCATCCGGCGATTTATACGAATTTTCTTCGCCTTGTTTCGTCCGCAAAAATTCAGAACCTGCATGTAAAAACGAAATCCCTTGAGAAGTCAACACAATGGTATTTGCCAAACGGTGCATTTTTTGTCGAGTTGCTTCGGAATCATTCGCATTAGAAATCGCCAATTTATCCCAAAGGGTATGATTGTCATGGCATTCGACGTAATTGATGCAATGATGCGGCTCTGCTGCCCAATTTTCTTTGGTATAAACCACTTTGGACACTTCTACATTTGGATGCGAAACGCCAGCAACCACTCCAAATTGAATAGAGGCTTCCATACCCGCCTTGCCTGACACAAAACCTTTATCCAATTTTTCAAAAACAGAACCTTTCAAACCATCCCGCATATCATCACTGAATACGCCGATTTTATCCAATCGATGCGCATATTTTTTCAAAGAACGCCGATTTTCTGCCAAAGGCGAATCGCCCGCCGTCCAGCCTTCGCCGTATAACAAAATATCGGGTTTGATTTTATGGAGGGCTTCTGAAATATAATTCATTGTTTCTATATCGTGAATCCCCATCAAATCAAATCGGAATCCATCAATATGATAATTTTCAACCCAGTGTATTAAGCTCTCTAACATGAATTTGCGCATCATCGGGCGTTCCGAAGCCGTTTCATTACCGCAACCAGAAGCATTAGAAAATTGTCCCTTTTCCGAAACGCGATGGTAATAATTTGGGACTAATTGATGAAAATAAGACTCCGCACCAAACATTGTATGATTATAAACCACATCCATCACTACCCGTAATCCTTTTTTATGAAAACGTTGAATCATCTGTCGCAATTCGGTAACGCGCACTGCGCCATCATGCGGATTCGTTGCATAATTGCCTTCAGGCGCGTTATAATTCAACGGGTCATAACCCCAATTATACGATTTGGGGTCAAAAGGAGCGATTTCATCTACGGTAAAATAATCATACATGGGCAGAATTTGCACATGCGTCACCCCCAAATCAGCGATATAATCCAAACCTGTCGTGAAGCCACTGGGTGTTTTCGTCTTTTTTTCAGTCAAACCGATGAATTTGCCTTTGTTTTTTACGCCCGAAGCAGGATGAATCGTAGCATCGCGCACATGCAATTCATAAATGATGGCATCCGTTTTTTGTTTGAAAACAGGGGACTGGTCATCTGCCCATTTTGGGGGCGCAGCTTGTTGAAAATCAATGATTTGCGCACGCCTGCCATTCGCGCCGACCGCCTTTGCATAGAGGTCAGGCACTTCTTTCAACGTCGCGCTATCCGTTTTGACTTGGTACGTATAATATTGACCAACGCGATTGCCTACCGCCCGAAACGTCCAAGTGCCTTTTTCGGCAGCCTGCATTTCGACCATTTCGATTAAATCCACATCGCGCTCTTTGGGCAAATCGGTTTTGTAAAAACGCAATTGAACCGACTTGGCAATAGGCGACCAAACCCGAAAAAAGGTAGATTGCGCCGTATAAGTGCAACCTAAATCCGCGCCATCATAAACAGGATAGGAATCAATAGGATTTTGAGCCATGAGCTTGGCTGTTAAAAGGATGAAGAATAGGGTTGCTTTTTTCATATAAAAGTGATTTATCATTATTACAACAAGAAATTAATGCTCTTTTTACCGTTTTTCGACTTATAATAGTTGTAAAACCATTTATACTGCCATAAAGTTTTTCACATAGGGTGCTATTTCAACCTTTGCCTTTTATGCCACTCGTAAACATTTGAAAAACCTTTTGGATTTTTTATTTGTTATCATCCGAGATTATAAAAATGATGCATTTTAATTTACAACCCGTTCTTGCAGATACAGCCTTTTTGATTTACGATGCTCAAACAGATTTGGGGGTTCAAAAAATAGGCGAATTAGAAATGAAATATTATGGTGAAAAGCCATTAATGAATTTCGGGTATGCAGCCTACAAAAACGATTGGGTAAAATAAGCACTTTTAAAGGGCGTAAAATTTTAAAAAAATGTTAGAAATACAGCATAACAACCCATTATTGCAACCTGTAGTATCGCTCATCAGTCATGATTTTGAATTAGCGACCCAAGAACCGCGAGATAGAACCGCTTTTTTAGCTTATCTCGCGGACGTAATTGCGCATATGTTGGTACATCAAACTGACAAATTGTTTGGATTGATGTACCGCTTAGATATTGATGAGCATAAAATCCAAATGGTACTCGCTCCTTTTCACCCCGAATCACCTGCTGTCGGTTTGGCGCGCTTGGTCTGGGAGCGTCAATTGGAACGCGTGCGTACTCGAAAAATCTATACCAGTCCCCCAGTAGAAGCGGAATGGCAATTTTAAATCAATCATTTATATATCGTAATTGATTATAAATTAAGGCTTCATGTAACTTGTAACCCAAAAGATATAATTTTACTTTAAAACCCTTTTTTTACAATAAGTGCTTTTTTTTTCTTGTAACTTTGTAATCAAGTTAGCAACGCGGCTACGATGCATCTGTATTCGTTCAGCGATTCGCAAACTTATATTGTCACAATATTGAAAAAAAACCATTTTAGAGCGTTTAAATCTTATTAAGCAAATGGCACGATTTATGAATTTGAAGTACTATCTTCTATAAGTATTTTTGACCAAAATCGAATCTATATACTGTGTTTTATAAAACAGACCGTGAATAATCAACTATTTTTTGGAAACTGATAAAGTGTATCACATAAGTACATTCAAACCAATAAATTAAATGTTAGATTTTTTTTCTACCTATTCCAAAATCGAGAATCCGACTTTGGAAATGGTGCTATTTACATTCATATTATCGTTTTTACTCTCCGCCTTAGTTGCCTTTACTTACGAAAAAACGACGTTTAGTACAGTGAGGCATTACGGACTCATGCAAACATTCATCCTCAGTGCGCTCATCGCAACGATGGTTTTACAAGCGATTGGGGACAATGTAGCCTCTGGATTGGGCATGTTAGGCGCGTTGACGGTGGTTCAATTCCGAACAACTTTGCGGAATCCGCGCGATATGATTTTTGTATTTGCTGCTTTGGGCGCGGGCATTGCGTGTGGCTTATATGGATGGCGAATTGCCATTCTTGGCACGTTGTTTTTCTGTACAGTGGCTTTCCTCATTCGCTTTTCGCCGTTTCATTTCTCTCATTTACCGATTTGGAATCTAAAATTAAAAGGCGAAGATTGGGTTTTTTTAAGTGATGATTTCAAACAAATCATGTCAGAATATTGCAAATATGAGACCTTGGAAGGGGTTGAACGCGATAAAGATGGCAGTAAAATTTATCATTTCAGCGTCATGTTGAAAAACGAAAACCAACAACGAGACCTGTTTAAAGCCTTTGGCTATTTAAAAATTAATGTCTATACCTTTAATCGAAAAAAAGATAAATAATTTTTTTTAATAACTACGAACGCTATGAAATTCAATATCTTATACGCACTATGGGTTTTATTTTTTGGACTCAGCATTATGCTTGTTTATAGTTTTTCCAATAAAGCGGCTATCGAATTGTTTGGTGCTGCTGAAACAGAAGGACAAGTTTTGAGTTATGAATATCCGATTTTGGTGCGCCAAATAAAGGTACATACTGGAGATGCGGTGCATAAAGGGGATACGCTCTTAGTCGCAATTCGACCTGATTTAGACAAACAATCTGTTTTAAAATCGGGGGAATTACAACAAGATAGGGCTGCAAAACAAGCCTCCAAAGAAGACATTCGCAATGAAATTGAAAAATTGACCAGCGAACACCAATCTAAAATCAATAATTTGAAAACCGATATTCAATTATTGGAAGCCGAAGAAGCAGCGCAATCCGATTTGCGTCAATTGGTTTCTAATGAAAGAAATTCCAGAAGTTTGTTATTGGATAAAATTCAGTTGTTGGAAAATACGATTCGCAATGAAGAACGGCGTTTTCGGACTCAGTTGCGGCAATTGCAAGCGCAAGATGCGGCAATGGCGGAGGTGCATGATACGAAAATGCAAGCGGTTCATCAAGAAATATTGTTTATGAAAGAAGCACAATCGAAGTTGGTTTTGGTAGCTCCGATGGATGGTTTTATTGAAAATGTAACGGTTTTTGAGAACGAAACGACTTCGCAATACAAGGGTTTACTCAAAATCAACCCTAAAATGCCTGATAAAGTCAAAGGTTTTTTGCCTGAAGCATCAGAAGCCTTGTATCGAATGGGCGATACCGTGCAATTGCGTTCTTCGACGCGTCCGACTGTGCTGCATTCTGGGATTTTGGTGGGTGCTGCGCCACAATTGGTAGAATTGCCTTTGCGTTTGCGCAAAATACAGGAAATCAAAGCTTGGGGACGCGAAGTGTATATTAAGTTGCCGCCGCAAAATGAGTTTTTTATTGGAGAGAAGGTGGTGATTACCTTGAGAAATATCAAATAATTTTACAATCATTTAACGAAACTTGTAATCATGCTTGGAAAAACAACGCTAAAAGTAAGTTTACTTTTAGAAAACAACAAAAAATTATTGTTTTTAGCTCAAACCCATCAAAATGGTGGGCGTTTCGCGCTTATTGGTGGAAAACCCGATATTCGAGAATTTGCAGTTTCTACCTTAGTGCGGGAGGCGCGAGAGGAAGCAGGTATCGAAATTCAAGAGGCAGATTTGCATTTAGTGCATGTTTTGCAGGAGCAAAAAAACAAAAAAACTCAAATTGTTTTATTTTTTAAAACAAAAAAATGGGAAGGGGAAGCAAAATCGGCTGAACCCAAAAAATTTAAAGAAGTTTGTTGGGCTTCGTACCTCAATCTGCCCGAAAAGATGAATCCAATCACGCGCCGTGTCATTGAGCGAATTTATGAAGGCGAGACTTTTACGGCAGTTGATACGCGGGAAGTGTCGCAAGAAGTGGATTTTACGCCTGTTTTGGAAGAAGCGGATATGGTTTGATAGTCTTTTTCGGGCGTGATAGTTCCCTATTTATTTAGTACGTCATGCAGTAGGTATTTTAAAAGATATTAATTGTTTTACAACCCTTTCCACTTTGGAAATTTTTTGAAATAAAATGCTTATGATTGTAAAGGTTACAAGGATTTTTTAAAGTTTTCATTTGCGTTCTTAAAGCAAAAACATCCTTGTAATCTTTGAAATCATACGCATCTTATTTCGAGCAATTCTCAAAGCAGCAATTGCTGATTATTTTATAATTTTTTCATAACCAATTACGATACAAGATGTTACGTTCAACGCTTTGCTTCATAGCCTGTTTTTGTGGGATGACCATGCACGGCATTTGCGCTGGTGAAGACCCGATTCGATTGTCTGTCAAAGAGGTGTTGGCGAGTGCAGAAAAGGAACGCCGCGTCTTAGCAGGGCAACAAACCCTTCAGTTTATGAATGGGTTAAATTATCGCTTGCCTGTTGTCAAAAGTTTGGGATTACGTTATGGCGCAGAGGATGTCTCCCAAGCTAAACAACAATATGGTATTGCTTTTTCATTCAATACATTTGCCAAAATCCGAGCCCAAGAAAACGTTAAACAAGCGCAGTTTGATTTACATCAAACTAAAAACGATGTGTTATTAGTTCAAATTGTGAAAGAAAGATATTTAAATATTGCTAATGTTTTTTATACACAACTCGAACTGGCAAAACAACAGCGATTGGATTCGCTGCTCCATACGCGAAATGCGACGTTGAAATTGGCATTACAAAAAGGAATGACCGTCAAAGTGAAGGATTTGGTGGAAACGGAGGAACACCTCAGAACGGTGCGCACGAATCTCATTGAGCTTCAAAATAATTTGAAAACGGGGTATCAACAAATCCAAGAATATGTTGGTGTGCAACATGAAGTGGCGTTGAATTTTAATGATTTTATCAGCGTTTCAAAAGTCGAAATGGTTGTTAACTCATTGAAAATCAATCGCGCTCACAATGCACCTGAGCTACGAGCATTTCAACAAAAAATAAATTTGATGCAATCAGCATTAAAATTGGAAGAAACTAATTTCAATACTTTTTTTGATAATTTCCAATTGAATTATTCGACGAAAGCGGGTAGTGATTTTTCGGGTAAAGATTTTGGGATTCGGTTTGGGGTGAATATTCCGATTAAAGGAAATTTTCGTCCCAAACAAAATGAATATTTATTAGATATGAAAATGGTTGAAAATGAATACCATTTTGCTATTTTTGAGCAAGACCGCCTTATTAAATTCCAAATTTTAAAAGTGGAAAATCTTTTAAAAGCCTTGAAAACAGTTACGGAACAAGCCAATCAAGGATTAGCAAAAACGATGTTGGAAAATGCAGCAGTATCCACACGTTTGACGGCGGCAGATATTATTGATTTAAAAATTCTTCAACACGAAAAAGAGGCGGATTTGGTGAAAATGAACCATGAATTAGTGCGAGAATATCTTGTTTTATTGGAATTAACAGGCGATTTGGCATACGCGCCTCTAAAAAATTATTTGAGCAATCAATTGGAAAAATATTGACTATTCAATCAATGATTCCACTCGCTTCGTCATCGGGAAATCATTGCCTATCCAGCACCCACAGCGTGATATTCTGTTTTTGGTTTTATTTTAGAGCGATAAGTTGCGTATAATTTCCAATTAGAGGCAACTTATCGCTCTAAAATAAATTACCTTAATTAGACAGCGATTGCACTGCCAACCATGCCATCAATCCAATACCCAATTCCAAAGAGGATTCATCTATATTAAACGTGTCGGTGTGCAGTCCCGAAGTAATGCCCAATGCTTTATTGCCTGTCCCCAAACGGTAAAAACAGGCAGGCATCACTTGCGAATAATACGCAAAATCTTCCGCAGTCATGCGCATTGGCAAATCGACGACGTTATCTTCCCCACAAAATGCAATCATATGTTGTTTAACTTGTTGCGTAAGTGCCTCATTATTAAATAAAACGGGATAACCATGTTCAATCCGAAAGGTGCAAGACCCGCCCATGCTTTCCGCAATACCTTCTGCTAATTTGACCATAATTTCCTTTGCTTTTTGTCGCCAACCTTCATCCAACGTCCGAAAAGTGCCTTCCAAACGCACTTCATCGGGAATAATATTGGTCAGACCGCCCACCGATTGGATTTTTCCAAGCGTCAAAACGGTCGGAATGGCAGGGTCTGCCCGCCGACTCACCACTTGTTGCAACGCCGTGATGATGTGCGCCGTTATCAAAATCGGGTCGATGCACTCTTGCGGCATCGCGCCATGACCACCGCGCCCGCGCACGGTCACGTACAATTCATCCGCAGAAGCCATGTAAATTCCCGGTTTCAAGCCTACTTTGCCCGCCTCCAAAGGTGGATGCACATGCTGCCCAAGTATAATCGCTGGTTTTGGGTTTTCCAAAACGCCTTCTTGAATCATCAATTTCGCGCCGCCGGGTGTTTTTTCTTCGGCAGGTTGGAAAATTAATTTAATCGTGCCAGACCAATGCGCTCTGGTTTCATTTAAAATCCGCGCCGCACCCAACAAAGAGGCGGTATGTGCATCGTGTCCACAAGCATGCATAATGCCCGCTTTTGTGGATTTATACGACACATTATTGGCTTCTTGAATGGGTAAAGCGTCTAAATCCGCCCGTAAAGCAATCGTTTTGGACTCCGGATTTTGCCCTCGAATGATGCCAACAACTCCATTTGTAGCTATACCATGTTGATAATCAATGCCTAACGCTTTCAATTTTGTGGCTACATATTTACCTGTTTCCACTTCCTCGTAACTCAATTCGGGATATTGATGCAGATGCCGCCGAATCGCGATAATCTCAGGTAAATACGCCTTCGCTAAGGACTTGATTTTTGATTTTAACATATTTGATAATTTAATTGGCGCAAATAATGATTGGTAAAATAATTCAATGTGCAAAATTGCACCTTTCAAATCATATTTATAAAATATTTTTAGGATAAAAGAGCGTTTCTATCAAGATAAGTAGTTCAATTGAAAGAACCGATCCAAAAGGTTGCAACCTCGCCGACCTTGATTCGATACGAATGAATCCCCAAAAGCCAAGAAATCCACATTCAGACGGTTTATCGTTACAAAAGTTGCAATACGCCATTTGAATTAATTATGACAACGATTGTAAATAACACAGCGTTTTATACTAACTTTGCGTTTCGCTTTTGAATTTGTTTTTTGGGAAAAATCTTATTGAGGCATCATCAGGTTTCCAAAAAGCTAATTAAAACTATATCAGTGTAATACATATTGTAACTAATGTTTATAAAACTATACCACAATTAGGGTGACAACAATTATTTTCAAAAAAGCCCTTGTTTTGTCGCTGCTTTGCAGCGCGTGCTGCCACCTGACAAAACTCGAAGCTCAAGTGTTGTTGGCAGACACGACAGGATTGCCCGTCATGGAATATGGCGCGCCCAAATCATATGAAATTGGCGGCGTGAAAGTCGTCGGTGCGCAATACAGCGATGCGAGTGCCTTGACGGGTATCGCAGGCTTCAAAGTCGGTAGCAAAATTAAGATTCCAGGTCCCGATTTGCCGCGTGCGATTCGGGCTTTGTGGAAACTTCGGTTGTTTACCGATGTGCAGATTAATAAGGAAAAAACGGTGGGCGATGTGATTTTCCTTGAAATTGCGGTAAAAGAGCGTCCGAGTTTATCGGTTTACTCGTTTACAGGCGTGAAAAAGAGTGTCCATGAGGATTTAAACCCGATTGCCAATCGTTTTTTGCTCAAAGGCGCGATTGTCACGGACAATAATAAAACCAATGCCGCGACGGGCATGGAAAAATATTTTCGGGAAAAAGGGTATTTAGATGCCAAAGTGAGTGTCGTCGAAACAATAGATCCGAAAAAAGTCAATTCGGTGAAATTAAATTTTGTTGTCGAGCGCAATAAAAAAGTCAAAATCCAAGACATCACTTTTGCGGGCAATGACCATGCAACCGCGCGGAAATTGCGCAAGCAGATGGACAAAACGCATCGAAAGTTAAAAATCTTCTCTGCCTCTAAATTGGTTGCATCCGAATATGAGGACGATAAGAAAAAGATTTTGAAATATTACGCTACACAAGGGTATCGGGATGCCAAAATTGCTTCCGATTCGGTATGGCGGGAAGCGGATGGCGATTTGCGCTTGCATTTGAATGTGGAGGAAGGCAAACGCTATTATTTTCGCAATATTACATGGAAAGGCAATTCCATTTATGACCCAAAAGTGTTAGATAAGGTTTTGGGCATCTCGAAAGGAGACATTTACAATACCGAATTGCTGGAAAATCGGTTGCGATACAGTCAGGATGGGCGCGATGTGAGTACCTTGTATATGGATAATGGTTATTTGTTTTTCAATATTGACCCGACCGAAATCGCTATTGTAGGCGATTCGATTGACGTAGATATGCGGATTTATGAAGGACCGCAAGCGACGATTGATAAAGTCATCATCAAAGGCAATGATAGAACGCATGAACATGTGATTCGCCGCGAATTGCGGACGTTACCGGGTGAAAAATTCAGTCGGTCGGACATTATACGGTCTCAACGCGAGATTATCAACTTGGGTTATTTCAATCAAGAGGCTTTGGGCATCAATACGCCTGTCAATCCGCAGCGCGGAACGGTGGATATTGAGTACAAAGTGGAGGAAAAACCATCGGATCAGTTGGAATTGTCCGCAGGTTGGGGCGGTTATGGCGTGATTGGAACGCTTGGCGTGTCGTTTAATAACTTTTCGATTCGGAATATTTTTAAAAAATCGGCTTGGTCTCCGCTGCCGCAAGGCGACGGACAACGGGTTTCGATTCGCGCACAGTCGAATGGTAAATTTTTTCAATCTTATAATGCGTCTTTCACAGAACCTTGGTTTGGCGGCAAAAAACCGACTTCATTAAGCCTCAGTGGTGCTTATACGAAATATTCAGGCGCGACAACGAGCAATTATTTGAGTATTCTTCAAACCAATATTGGGGTTGGAACGCGTTTGAAATGGCCTGATGATAACTTTGTTTCTAATACATCGCTTGATTTTCAACAAACTACGATTAATCAATATTCGTATTTTCCCGGTTTGACCGATGGAACGTATAATAATTTTAGTCTTCAACAAACTTTTGCACGCAATTCGATTAATAATCCATTGTTTCCAGAGGAAGGTTCTAAATTTCAATTGACCTTGCATGCAAGTCCGCCCTATTCCTTGTTTCAAAAAAACAAATCCTATCAAGATTTGACCACATCGGAAAAATTCAAATGGGTGGAGTATTTCAAATGGAAATTCAATGCCGAATGGTACACCAAAGTTTTGGGCAAAATGGTCATGAAATTGGATGCTAAAATCGGTGCTTTGGGTTTTTACAACAAAGAAATTGGTTATTCGCCGTTTGGACGCACGAGTTTGGGCGGGGACGGACTTTCCAATCGGCAATTTGGTCTGACGGGCAGGGATATTTTGGCTTTGCGCGGGTATGAAGAGAAAGATTTGCCGGGCAATTTTTCTTCAGATGCAACTTCGACCACAGGCGGTACCGCTTTTGCGAAATATACGATGGAATTGCGTTATCCTATCTCGTTGAACCCAAGTTCGACGATTTATCTGACAACTTTTGCACAAGGCGGGAACGTTTGGCAGGATTTCAAACAATTTAAACCGTTTGATTTGCGTCGGACTGTCGGTGCTGGTTTGCGGGTTTTCTTGCCGATGTTTGGAACGCTTGGTTTTGACTACGGTTTTGGGATTGATAAACCAGATATTATGGCAAATCCAAGTCGGAAATGGACTGATTTTGCCAAATTTAGTATCGTTCTTGGTTTTGAACCCGAATAAAAATAGGTTGAATCAGCAAGAGCTTGATTGGGCGTAAATAAATTTCCCGACTACGAAATGCTTTGTAGTCGGGAAATTTATTTCCCGCGACAGGGTCGCAACTATTTTTTTAAATCGTCCACATTTCGTACCCGAACTTCATCATCAATATTGATGAAATCGTCCCAATCATCAGATAGCAAATCAGCTCCCAGATAACGGGCGGTTGCCAAAATAATCGCATCAGGTAATTTGATTTTGCGGCGTTTTGCTTTTTTATACGTAATCACCATTTCAGCAATGGATTTGTTAACATCCACGACTTCGACCATTTCAAAAAAAGCATCTATAATCGCTTTCTCGTCCGAGTCATGGAAGTCATAGCCATAACTCTCCATATAAGTAATGATGGATACATAAAAATCATCATACTTTTCTAATAACGCATCAATATCCAGCCCTTTTTTGGAAAGTAGAATAATGACATTCGTATCTAAAATTGCTTTATTCCCACTCATTTCTAAGTTGTTTTTGCCATATTACACCATCGGCAACCTTGCTAAAAAGATTTTTTTCGCCCATTTTCAATAGAATCGCTTTTAATTTCGCTTTTTTGAGGCGCAAATCAGCCGACGGTTCGGGGATTACGATAATGCGCACAAACGCATTGGGGTATTGAGCCAGACCTAATGGCAATTGCATCATACCGTTTTCGATGCGCGTTAAAAATTCGATTGTTTCCATTGTTACCTTTTTAATGCAAAACTACTATTTTTTTAAAAAATAGAAACCTTTTCTCTGGATTTTTTTTATCAACTTGACGCACCTTAGCGGGAAATAAATTTCCTGACTCCGAAATATTTTCATTATTCAATTTGTGTATATGAATCCTAAAATCACCTTGAACCCGTCCGATAGACTTCACGGGCTTGACCACTTACGAACCTTAGCGATTACGCTTGTTTTTCTATTTCATTATAAAATTTTAGTCGGTGGATTTCCAGATAGGATAGCTGATTTAATCCAATTTGGTTGGA